>DOHD01000146.1:4949-6510 GCA_003535455.1 Acidimicrobium sp. | reverse complement strand
CGAATCAGCAATGTGGTGCAAAAAATAACTCCGCGTGGCACCTCGCGACCTGACTGGATGATCGCCACCGAGTTGAGCATCGTCATGGGTGCAGATATCGGTGTTTCAAGCCTTGAAGATCTCAGCGAAAAACTTGTCGGTACGGTTGCGGCGTTTGCGCCGAGCAGCGATGCAAAGTCGACAAACGGTGACGGTGTGTTGATGGCACGTGAGACACCAGTGACCATTTCTGGCAAGGCGGTAAAAGCCGTTGACCGAAACGCTTACAACTATCGTCTGGTTGTTTCGCGCACGATGTATGACACGGCTCAATCAACGGTTGCGAGCCCTTCACTGGTCGGCATCATCACCGATTCGGCGATTTTTGTCAACCCACTTGACCTTGCGCGCATTGGCGTTGTCGAAGGTGCAAGCGTTCGTGTCGGTGCCGATGGCACAAACATCGTGATCGCGATCAAGGCTCACAACGGTGTGCGCCGAGGTTCTGCATGGTTGCCGTTCAATCATCGTGGCGTCGATATTCGTCCGCTATTGAATATCGCCAGCGATGTCGTTGATGTGAGAATCGAGCCGATCAAATGATCGCCCTTGACTCGATGCTTGTCGACAAACTTTTGTGGGCGCCGTTGTTCATCGTTTTGTTAAAAGTGTTGGTCGTGTTCGTCGTCGGCTTGCTTGCCACGATGCTGATGGTCTGGTTTGAGCGCAAGGCGATTGCCGGAATGCAAAATCGAATCGGTCCAAATAAAACCGGTCCATTCGGAATATTGCAGACACTTGCCGACGGCATCAAGTTGTTCTTCAAAGAAGATTTGTTTCCGAGTCGGGCTGATCGATTTGTTTTCGCCCTCGCGCCTTTTTTGTCGTTCGTTCCGGCGTTCTTGGCGTTTGCGATAATTCCGCTCGGCGGCAATTTTCGTAACGGTTCGTCGGGTGAGGTGACGCTCTTTGGTCAAGTTACGCGAATTCAACTCGCTGATCCGCCGATCGGGGTTTTGTTCGCTTTGGCGATTTCGTCGATCGCCGTTTACGGCATCATGCTCGCCGGTTGGTCGAGTGGTTCGAAGTATCCGTTGCTCGGTTCGGTTCGAGCGTCGGCACAGATGGTCAGTTATGAGGCGGCACTCGGGTTGTCGTTGGCGTGCGTGTTGTTGCTCGCTGGCACGCTGTCGACGAGTGGCATAGTCGCCGCTCAAGCAACCGTCACCGACTGGCACTTCGTTTCAACGGGAATCGTGCCGTTCATAATCTTTTTGATTGCCGCCACGGCAGAACTCAACAGACCCCCATTCGATTTGGTTGAAGCCGAACAAGAACTTGTTGGTGGTTTCAACACCGAATATTCGTCGATTCGATTCGCGTTGTTCTACTTGGCTGAATTCATGAACACGGTGACGATGTCGGCGCTGATCGTGACCTTGTTCTTTGGTGGTCCGCAGCCGATTGCGATCGGCGATTTCGTGTTTGATATTCCGTTGTTGCCGAACGCGCTAGAAGGCACCGTTTGGTTGTTGGCGAAAATCTTGGTGTTTCTCTATATGTATATTTGGTTTCGCGCGAC
>DOHD01000146.1:4233-4901 GCA_003535455.1 Acidimicrobium sp. | reverse complement strand
TCGACACAAGGGACAATGTTCTAATGGGCTATCTCGGCGGATTCTTAGTAACTTTTCGACAACACGGCCCGAAGAATCGAGTCACGACCCAGTATTCGGGTGGTCGGATGTTTCGTCGCAAGAAGCGCAACGCCAAAAAGATGGACGTCAAAATTGACAAGCCAGAACGCCTGCACGGTCGCCATGTCTTGAACCGTTACGAAGACGGAATGGAGAAGTGCATCGGTTGCGAATTGTGTGCGGCTGTTTGTCCCGCCAAATGCATTCATGTTCGTGGCGCCGACAACAACCCGACTTCGCCGACGTCTCCGGGTGAGCGCTTCGGTTGGATTTATGAGATCAATTATCTGCGTTGCATTCACTGCGACCTTTGCGTGGAGGCATGCCCGACTGAAGCAATCACCGAAACAANNTGTATATTTGGTTTCGCGCGACACTGCCACGTTTGCGATATGACCAACTCATGGACTTGGGTTGGAAGTTGCTCATTCCGGCTTCGCTGGGCTGGTTCATGTTGCTCGCCGCGCAACGCCTTGCGCGCCAAAATGGTTGGAACATCGTTTTTGTGACGGGCGGTTCGATTGCCGTGCTGGTGATTTGTTATTTGTTAATGCAAGCGGCGTTCACCAAAAGCGCGCGCGATCGGTCGACACAAGGGACAATGTTCT
>DOHD01000146.1:0-4064 GCA_003535455.1 Acidimicrobium sp. | reverse complement strand
GTGGCGCCGACAACAACCCGACGTCGCCGACTTCTCCGGGTGAGCGCTTCGGTTGGATCTATGAGATCAATTATCTGCGTTGCATTCACTGCGACCTTTGCGTAGAGGCATGCCCAACTGAAGCNNAAAATGTTCGAGTTCTCGTTCACCAATCGCCAAGACGCGATTTATACAAAGAACGAGTTGTTGGTCGATCTCACGGGCAAGCCACAACAACTTTCATGGGAAGACTGGCGCGATGGCGAGGACAAAAATACTTCGGGCTGGATGCGAGCGACCGCCGCATCGGGCGACGCAAACTTCACCGGCGTCGTGTCGTGGAGTGGCGAACTCGGTCATGGCGTTCGACCCGCTGAAGAAAAGAGCGAATAAGTGGAGTTCTTTGTTTTTGTATGCGCATCGTTGATGATTTTGTTGGGCGCCGTCGGTGTCATAGTGCGCAAGCACCCCGTGCATGCGGCGTTGAGTTTGGTTCTGACGCTTTTTGGCGTCGCCGTGTTGTTCGTCGCCCAAGACGCACACTTTCTCGCCGCCGTGCAGGTCATCGTTTATGCCGGAGCGATCGTCGTGTTGTTCTTGTTCGTGATCATGCTCTTGGGCGTGGATCGCGTCGAAAATTTGCGCACCGAACCTCTCTCGGCACAACGCCCTTTGGCGGTCATCACCTGTCTGGGTTTGCTTGGTGTTCTCGTCGCCGCAATAGTCAACGGCGATGGCGCGCTCAACGAGCGCGGTGAGGGCATCAATTTGCCAGACCTACAAAACGGCCCAGATGCCAACACCGTGCAATTGGCTGAATCTATTTTTTCTCGTTATGTCGTGGCGTTCGAAGTTACTTCGGTGCTCTTGGTGATCGCCGTTGTGGGCACGGTGTTGCTTACCCGCAAAGCAAAGTCGAGCGTCAAGTGATCGCGCTAAGTCTGACACCGACTTCGTCTTGGTATTTGATTCTGTCGGCCGTGCTTTTTGCGATCGGCACTTTTGGCGTGCTGGTTCGCCGCAACCCGTTGGTGATGTTCATGTGTATCGAGCTGATGCTCAACGCCGTGAACCTTAGTTTTGTGACTCTCGCTCGTGAATTGAACGACATCAACGGTCAAACGATCGTGTTTTTCGTGATGGTCGTTGCAGCTGCCGAAGTCGTCGTCGGTCTCGGAATAATCGTTTCAATTATGCGCAATCGAGCAGCGATGACCGTCGACGACATGGCTGAACTCAAGGGCTGATGATGCTGAACTACATCTGGTTTATCCCGTTGCTACCGCTTGCCGGGGCTGTGCTCAATCTGGTCTTGGGTCGCAAGTTCGGTGATCCGCGCTCTGGTTGGGTGGCAACTATCGCCACCGGCAGTTCGTTCTTGCTGACGGTTCTCGTTTATTTAGAGATGCTCGGTCTTGAGGCCGAACAGCGAAGCCATGTCGAAGTTTTATTCTCGTGGGTACCAGTCGGAAATCTGCAGGTTGATTTTGCATTGCTCGCAGACCCGCTAAGCGTAACGATGGCTTTGTTCGTCACCGGAATTTCTACTTTGATTCATCTTTATGCGATCGGATATATGCACGGTGATGCAAAGTTTTCGAAATTCTTTCTCTATTTGAACTTATTCGTATTCAGCATGTTGATGCTCGTGCTCGGCGAAAACTTGCTGGTCACCTTCTTGGGTTGGGAGGGCGTCGGAGCGTGCAGTTATTTCTTGATTTCTTTCTGGCACACGCGCAACAGTGCAGCAGTCGCCGGCAAGAAGGCGTTCGTCACCAACCGCATTGGCGACTTTGGAGTAATGACCGCGATGTTCTTGGCGTTCTCAGCGGCTGGCTCGCTTTCGTACGGTGCAATCAACGAAGCGGCTCACTCTGGCGAACTCGCAACAGTCACGGCGACGGCGATCGCAATGTTGTTGTTCGTCGGTGCATGCGGCAAGAGCGCGCAGTTGCCGCTCTACTTGTGGTTGCCGGATGCAATGGAAGGCCCGACGCCAGTGTCGGCATTGATTCACGCGGCGACGATGGTTACCTCGGGCGTATTTCTGATGACGCGAATCAATCCTGTTCTGCATATCTCTTATGACTGGGCGTCGACGGTGATCGCCGTCGTCGGTGCAGCAACGGCGCTTTATGCGGCGACTATCGCCGTGGCTCAAAACGACATCAAAAAAGTTTTGGCGTATAGCACCGTTTCGCAATTGGGATTTATGTTTTTGGCGATCGGCTCGGGCGCATACGTCGCGGCGATTTTTCACATGGTGACGCACGCATTCTTTAAGGCGCTGTTGTTCTTGGGTTCTGGTTCTGTGATTCACGGCATGCATCACGAGCAAGACATGAGAAAAATGGGTGCGTTGCGCAAGGTGATGCCGATTACTGGATTTACTTTTATTGTCGGCTGGTTGGCGATTGCGGGTGTGCCGCCGTTCGCCGGTTTCTGGTCGAAAGACGAAATCTTGCTTTATGTCTATGCGAACAACCCGGCTTTATATGTCGTGGGGCTGCTCACTGCTTTGCTCACGGCTTATTACATGACTCGTCAAGTGATCATGGTGTTCTACGGCAAGGCGCGATGGCAAGACCATAGCGACGATCACGGTGTGCATGGCGAATTCACTCCGCACGAAAGCCCGAAAGTGATGCTCGTGCCTCTGCTTGTTTTGTCGGTGCTCTCGATCGTCGGTGGCGCAATGCAGTTGCCATTCAGCAAAAAACTGCACTTCTTAGAGCACTGGCTTGCGCCCGTGGTCGAAGAATCAGAAGCACACATCGGCGAAACTTGGGCGTATCAAAACAAATATTTGTTGCTCGCTGTTGCCGTGATTGTCGCGTTGACGGGCATCGCTATTTCGATTGCTGTCTACGCGAAGTCAAAGATAAAAATTGTTGAACCAAAAATTCTCGAACAAGCCTGGTATTACGACGCGACGATCAGTCGCATTGTTGGCGGGTCGGGTGCGGCATCGTTCAGGCTGCTCGCATGGGTTGACGCCAATATCGTCGACGGCATCGTCAACGGTGTCGGCGAATCAATTCGCGGAGTCGCTGGCTCGGTGCGCCGTGTTCAAAGCGGTTTTGTTCGCACCTACGCATTGTTGATCAGTCTCGGCACGGTCTTGATATTGGCGTGGTTCTTATTGCGTGGAGTTCTGTTGTGATCGCGGCTTCAAGCGAAGTTCTGAAATTTCCGATTCTTTCGGCGCTTATCGTTTTGCCGCTGGTTGGAGCAATCGTTGTCGCGCTGTTGGGCAAGTCGCGACCCGAGTGGGTGAAACTCGCCGCACTCGTGTCGAGCGTTACGACCGGCGCACTTTCGCTTTGGCTTCTGGGTGCATTCAAGTCTGGCGAGGCCGGTTTTCAATTTGTCTCACAACACCTATGGATCTCGCAATGGGGCATTTCATGGCACCTCGGTGTCGACGGCATCTCGTTGTTCTTGGTCGTGCTCACCGGCATCTTGTTTCCGTTGGTGATCGTCGGTATCGATCCGCACCATAATGAAACTTCTTATTTGGCGTGGATGTTGCTGTTGCAGGCCGGCGTCATGGGTTCTTTTCTCGCGCTCGACCTGTTCTTGTTTTTTGTCATGTTCGAAATCGTTTTGGTGCCGATGTATTTCTTGATCGGTGGTTGGGGCTATGACCAGCGCGTCTATGCGGCGACAAAGTTTTTCTTGTACACAATGGCAGGCTCGGCGTTCATGCTCGTGGGCATAATTGCCACTGTTGCGCTTGCACAACGCGATCTCGGTGTCGTGACTTTTGATGTCGTCAAAATTGCCGAAGGTGCAAGTTTTTCGACCAATGCGGCGCGATGGTTATTTGTTTCGTTTGCGATCGCTTTTGCCGTAAAAGTGCCGTTGTTTCCTTTTCACACTTGGTTGCCAGACGCACACACGCAGGCACCCACCGGTGGCTCAGTAATTTTGGCGGGTGTTTTGTTGAAAATGGGCACATACGGTTTCTTGCGTTTTGGTGTCTATTTGTTTCCAAAGGCGGCGATGTGGGCGCGACCAGTGTTGTTCACTTTGGCAGTCATCGGCATTATCTATGGCGCGATCGCCGCCACGATGCAACGCGA
>DOHD01000022.1:30791-31008 GCA_003535455.1 Acidimicrobium sp. | reverse complement strand
GCCCAGGTTGCCGCAAACCATGGCACTTTTACTCCTTTGAGTTCGAACGAAAGTGTGAACTCGCGTGCGCGTTCAAATTTGGCCGTATAGTCGCGCACATTGTTGAACAGGTGAATCGGGTGACGGACCACTTCGATAAGTTTTAGGCGCGAGCCGTAAGCCAGATAGAGCGGGTCGGAGACCGCGATCAACTCGTGTGACGCAATCAAAAGCGCCA
>DOHD01000022.1:30589-30738 GCA_003535455.1 Acidimicrobium sp. | reverse complement strand
CCGGGGTTGTTGCGCAAACCCGAGTCGTCTGCCCACCTCAGGTTCACCTCTCGGCCAATCAAATTGTTGTATTGCGACAAGTCAGCGTAAATCTTTAAAAACGCCGTTGCGGCATCGGCATCCATTTTTGCAAACGAATTGGCGATGCA
>DOHD01000022.1:0-30521 GCA_003535455.1 Acidimicrobium sp. | reverse complement strand
GATTTTCCGCCACCCCAGAAGCCATCGACGACGATGATGTCGTTGGTAAACGAATTAAAATGTTTGAGGTCTAAATTCACGACTTAGATAATCCGGCAAGTTTGACGTTGCGTGTGGTGATGCCGTTAGCCACACAGTATGAGCGAATTTGATCTAATGAATTGCGGTTGTAATGCAGCGAGTCGGCGATCGCAACTCCGGTTGGTTTTGCAACATCGAGAAGCTCACTGATGTGTTTTAGCGCACCAAAACCACCGCTTGCAATAACTGGAATGTCGACTCGTTTGGTGATTTCAGCAACCAACTCACAGTCGAAGCCACTCTTTGTGCCTTCCCGATCTACGGAAGTTATGAAAATTTCGCCGGCACCAAGTTTTGCGCCTTCCTCCGCCCACTGCACAGCGTCTAGACCGGTACGTTCCCGACCATTATCTGTGTATGCCTCCCAACNNACGTCTGAAAGTTGACGGACAAGTTTTGGTTCTTTGATCGCCGCGGTGTTGATCGCGACCTTGTCGGCGCCGGCACGAAGCAGGGTTCGTGCATCTTCGACCGAGCGAATTCCGCCGCCAACGGTAATCGGCACGAATACATGCTCGGTTGCCCTCGAAACGACGTCGACCAAATTATTACGTCCGTAAAGACTCGCAACCGTGTCCATATATATAATTTCATCGGCGCCATCCGAATAATATTTGGCCGCGTAAATTTGTGGGTCGCCAACCACCCGCAACCCCTCGAGGTGAATGCCTTTGATCAGGTTCGCACCTTTGATGTCGAGGCGGGCGATCAGGCGAAGCGCCGAAGTGTTCGTCGGCAGTGTTACTTGACTTGGTGACGAAGAGACCATTGATCATCCTTGTATGACCACAGATGAGGTGAGCGAAACGAGTCAGCCAAGTTGTTGAAGTACGCCAAGTCGATTGTTGGTTGTTCAAACATTTTTGAAGCCTTAGGAAACTCTTTTTCAGGGATACTTAAATATGCAAAAATTTCGTCCGCGAAACGAGTTGGAAATTCACCGTCGAATTTCTTTACGAGAGCGACACCCTCTTCACGGTTGATGTCGCCAGATCTGATTTCTTGGGCGGCATCATAGGTTGCTCGGCCGATACCGTATTTAATGAAAGTTGTGTAGTAGTGAAAGTCGTCGATGCGATCGTCAATCGAGTTGTACTTGCTGTAGGTGCCGGGGGTTCGCTCGGGAGAAGCCTCGAAACCACCATGTTCGACCGAATAGTAATAACAACTCTGCGGGTGCCACTTCAAGTAGTAACCCAAATAGTGAACTTCGATACCTAGTTTTTGAAGACCTTCGGGATTTGCAGGAAGATACGGGTCAAGATCAACTTCTTCTAGACCAAAGTCGGTTGTCAAATCTTTGATTGAAGTACCGCCCAGATGAATCGACGATTTTTCGGGGGCAGAAAAATATTTCCATTGGCGTATTGCCGAATCTGAATCGCCGATCGGGTTGCCGTATTCGGCCTCATTTTCTCCGTAGAAAACAAGCGGTATCTGGTGTAGCACCGCCATCTTTGGCGCGAGTGATTTTTGTCCGAGAATAAACGCCTGAAACGGATGAAAAAGATTTTCAACCGCAAGCCTGGTTAGAAGGCGATGCACTCGACCATTCGGGGTGCAAAGATAATTGTCAAATCCCGCGTGAATCCAACGTTGGAAGTTTCGCCAACCCCAGTCGGTATAGACATGTGGTGCCCATGTCACCGTGAGCGGGTGCATACCATATTTGTATTTCAACATGTGTGCCGCAACGAAACTGTCTTTGCCACCCGACCCAGGAACAAGACAATCATAAGACCCGTCTGTGCTTCGGTGCTTGTCACATAATGCGCGTAACTCGGCTTCGCGTACTTGCCAATCTATGGCTTGCTTTTTTTCGGTGACACGGCAAGCATCACAGATATTTTTTTCATCTAAATGTATTGCCTGTTTGACAGAAGACGCGGTGTGTTGAAATTCAATCGCCGAGATCGGTTTTTGATTCGAAGTTACACACCTTTGACAAAATGTGACATTTTCAGGCAGACCATATTTGGCCGATAGTGAACCGCTTGAAGTTTGAAATTCTGAGAGGTCAATTTCTCGTGTACGCGGAAATAACTTCATCTTGAAATTCTACTTGGATTCAAAAGAGCGGCAGATTTACGCCGTTGGCAATTGCTGAGTCGCGCGCTTGCGACAGCCCATTGCCCATGAAATTGAGTAGGTTCGCAGTCGCGACCGCATCAAGTCGGCTGTCTTTCAAGCCGGCGACGATATGCTCAGCCCGGCCAACTCCGCCCATCAGAATGAGCGGTAGCTCATTGATGTGTTTAGTTGAGTCGAGCATTTCAAGGTCAAGTCCGTTGCCGGTGCCATCACGTTCGATTGAAGTCAGATAGATCTCGCCAATTGGCAGTCCGGCACATTTCAGCAAAAATTGCTCGAGTGACTGACCAATTTCTATTGTGCCATTGTGCTTGAACACCCGATATGAGTTGTCAATTTTTTGCGAGTCAACCGACGCGATTATGCACTGTCGACCAAATTCTGTCGCAAGGTCGTCGACTAGTTCTGGCTGGTCGTGCAGAGCAGAGTTGATCACAATTTTGTCAGCCCCAGATCGCAATAGATCTCGTGCGTGGTTGAGGGTTCTGATACCACCACCGGCTGCAATTGGCGCAAAACAATCTTTGGTGAGCAGTTTTAGATTTTCACAAAATTTCGGGGTGTCACGCGCTCCGCGACTTACATCGATCACTACTAGTTCGTCGATCGAATAACCGACGCTGGCAAAGCCGTAATTTTCTTCAAGCCAAGATATATCGCCAATCTTTTGAAGTCGAAAATTTCTCGACAACACGAACGAGCCATTGTCATAAAGCAAAGTGAAAATCAGACGTTTTGTGAGCATCAGCGAAGGAAGTTTTCAAGAACTTTAAGACCGTTCTTTTGGCTTTTTTCTGGATGAAATTGCGTGCCAAAAACTTGATCGGTCTCAATTGCTGAGACAAATTTTTGACCGTACGTCGTCGTCGCACATTTTTGAGGGTCATCTATAAATTGCATCACATAAGAGTGGACAAAATAGAAAGCAGTATCGTTTGAGATTTGATCGAACAACTTCGAATTTTCTGGTTTTTGAACAATGTTGAAGCCAACATGTGGGATTTTTATCTGTTTTTCATGATTTGCCAATTTGACGACTTCGTTCTTGACCAATCCGAGTCCTGGAGTCAAGCCATCTTCGGTGCTTGAAACCCCGAGCAGCTGCATGCCTAGACAGATGCCGAGAATTTTTGACCGAGGCTTTTGGAGTGATTCAAGAATCGCCATGTCAATTGACTTTTCTTTGATCGTCGTCATCGCCTTGCGGAATGAACCGACCCCGGGCAGAATTAAGACGTTTGCTTTTGAAATGGTGGATGGGTCATCGGATATGACAGGAGTAGCGCCGACGAATTTGACTGCACTTGCGACCGACCAAAGATTGCCCATGCCATAGTCGATGATTACGACTTTGTTTTCGGCCATGAATTGATTGTATTTACTTAATCTTGAAAGTTGGTTTCCATCTATTGTTTTTTTGCTCAAACAAACTTTTGTTCACCCATTTGTCAATAGTTGCATCAAACTCTTGTTGCGACATTTGGTAATAGTCGAGATATAGGTCGATGAATTGCTCGGGATATTTGCCGTCATAGAGTTTGACGAGATTCATCGCTTGTTCGCGGTTCATTGCACCTCGACGAATCTCAATTCCGGCGTCTTGTGTCGCGCGTCCAAAACCAAATTTCAGATACATCATGTATGCATGTAGCGAGTAAAGAGCCTGGTCATTTTGGGCAAAATTTGTAAAGGTTCCTGAATTTGTGTCTGGTGATTCGGTAAGCCCACATTTTTCTTTGGCGAGCAAATAATTGCGGTATGGATCCCAATTTTCAAAATAAGACCAATGGGTGATCTTCAATTGATTATCACCGATTTCGGTTGGGGTCGGAAATCTGAAAAAAGATAACGCCTCGCCGTCTAGATGCGCTTCTTTGAAGACCAAGTCTTGTCCACCTTCGAGATAGACATCGCGCATAAAGTCGATGCCATGAAATGGCGTATCTTTCAACGCAGTAGAACCGCCATATTCGGTTTCTCCCTCTTCGCCGTAGAAGATCAAAGAGAGATTAAATTTCGCTGCAATTTTGAGTGGCACGGTCTCGATGGCAATAAGCCACCCAAAATATGGAAACCCTTTATGGATGAAACCGAACTTATTTAGGGTTTGCAAAACATTGCCGGCGGCGCTCACTTGAATATTGTCAAATCCGCTGGCGATAAAATTCTTGAGATTTTGGTTGCCTAGTTCAAGACTGAGCGCCGGCGTGACTGTCACGGTCAATGGGTGCATGCCGTAGTTGTGTTTGAGCTGGTATGCCACATACGAGCCGTCTTTTCCGCCGCTCACCGGCACAACACAGTCGAAAGAGCCAGTAGCCGACCGATGCTCGCCCAAAATTTTCTTTAATTCGTTTTGCCTTATCGACCAATCAAGTGTTTTCTTTTCTTCAGCCCATTGACACGCGTTGCATCGGCCGTGATCATCAAATGTGATGCGGGGCCTCGTCGACATGTTCAAGCAACTTGAACACCAAAAAATATCGCCCATAGCAATGTAGAAACTAGCAAATCACCAAGCCGATAGACCGCCGTCAACGATTATGTTTTGACCAGTCACGTAACTTGATGCATCTGATGCGAGATAAATCAACGCACCTGTCAGTTCTGACGCTTCACCCATTCGTCCGAGCGGAACTCTATGTGAATATTTCTTGTTGAATTCATCATTTTGACCGGATGAAATGCCACCAGGGGTCAAAGTGTTTACGCGAATTTTGCTGTCAGCCCAATATGTCGATAAATAACTCGTCAGACCAATTACGGCGGCTTTTGAAACTGAGTAAACGGCGGGCGTGTTGATAGCTCTACCGTTGTATTCAGAGCCAGCATAAATNNAAATTTGAATGATCGATCCACTTCCTTGTTTTTTCATCTGGTTGCCAACGCTTTGAGCAACCAAAAATAAACCGTCAATATTCACCGCCGTGACTTCGCGCCACGCCTGCAAGGAATAATTCTCGAACGGTGCAAAAAACTGATCAAGATTCGAACCCTTTGAGGCCGCGTTGTTGAGCAAAACATCGATGCGACCAAATTCGGCGACAACTTTTTGAACCATCGTTGAAACTGATTGTGGTGAGGTTATGTCACACTCAATGGCCAGCACTTTCTGACTTTTTTCGCGGTCAATCTTTGCGGCAATGCTTTCGGCTGCAGGTTTGTCGATGTCAATAACGGCGACGTTTGCACCGGCCGTTGCAAGGGCTTGACAAAACACTTGGCCAAGTAGACCAGCACCTCCGGTGACGACCGCAACCTGCCCCGCGAGGCTAAACAGATTATTTTCTATTTTCGGGCTCACTTGGCGCCTTTCGTCATCATCCATTCAACCAGTTCAAAATCAGCCTGAGAATCGATGTCGAATGATCGTTCACGCGGCATCACAAAAAGTCTTGTGTTGTTCATAAACAGTGTTGTGCCGGCATACAGTGCCGAGCGACGCCAGACATATATTGAGGCGTTCATGTCGAAACATTGCGGTGAATCTTGACGGCGGTCAATAGTAATCTGCGGCGGTTTTGATAGGTGAACGATGCCATTTCGATCGGTCTCGACCAGATTGAAATATGGTGAACGATGAGCCGGGGTACCAGTGATCACATTGTCGGCATTAGTCGACTTGAGCATGTCGAGCGCACCGACAATGTCTGCAGGGTGACGCAATGGGGAGGTTGCATCTAGGTCGATAATTACATCAAATTCGCCGAACCTCTTTTCGGCCGTCTCAACACAATGTCGAATAGCCGGAAGTTTTGGCGCAGTATCGGACGCCATTTCGGTGGGGCGTTCAACAGCAAAAGTTGCTCCGTTGGCGAGTGAGACGTCTCGAATTTCGGCGCTATCGCTGCTGACAACTATTTGATCAAAAAGTTTTGTGGCAAGCGCCTGTTCAATCGAATAGACAATCAACGGCTTTGAATTAATCTGTCGCAGGTTTTTGTTTGCAACCCCTTTTGAGCCGGCACGAGCACAAATAGTGCAGAGAATTTTCACAGTCTGACCCACTGTTGTTGCCTCGCAGATTTTTCGATCGCGTCGATCGTGGTGACAACTTTCAGCGCTTCGGTAAGCGAGCAGATGTCATTAGAGTCACTTGAAATAATCGCTTGGTGTTGGGCGATATAGGTTTGATCGGCGTCGACATCAAATTTGAATTCATCTTCGTTTAGTTGTGCAATATTGGCAACGAAATCGATCTTGATGGTTCCGTTGTTGCCATTGACTGTGACGAAGCGTTGATCGATTCGGTCGAGATAGTTCATCTGGATGGACAAAACGGGGCAACTGGCCGTTTGCATGAGAATCGAGAAAGTATCCGAAGTAGATATCTCGAGATCACTGAATTTGCCCCCGAGTGCAGTGAGCTGTTGCCAATCGCCAAACAGATTTTGTGCAAGATCCAACTCATGGCTCAAATCGCGCAAAACCCCGGCACCTATGGCATCGGTCGCCGAACTTGATTTTTTGTAGTCGATATTTGGGCGCCAAGTCGGCAAATATTTGCCGACATAAAAGGTTGCCGAAGAAATCGCGCCGAGCTGAGGCAAATTATTTTTCAGCCACGCAACTGCAGGGTGGAAACGCAAGTTGTAGCCGACCGCTGAAAACTGAAAGTTGTTCGAGGTCAGTGGATGATGCGTTGCGAACAGAGGTTTTTCGATCAATACCCGGCCCTCAAATCTATTTTTTATCAGGGTTTTAAAGTCATCAAAATGCCGAGAAGTTTGGCTCGCTATTACAACGTAGTCAAAGGATTTTTTATCTAATGCCTCAGCAAGCGATCGAAACTCGGCATCAGGTGAATTTGCGGAAACAACAGAGACTTTATGACCGAGTCGTTCAAGAATTCTTTGGTGTCGAGAACCGATTGAGCCAGCACCAACGACGGCTACATTCACTGAATTTCCTGGGGCCATTCTCGCTGGGCGCGTTCGAGCTCGTCGAGACGACCGATATCGACCCAATACTCGTGAAGTGGAAACGCCGCAGTGTGATAACCGTTTGCCGATAGTTTCGCAAAATGAGTCGGCATGTCGTAAAAGGTGTCGCGTGGTATGTTGTTCAAACCTTCTTGGCTGATCACATAGATTCCGGCATTGACCAAATGTCGTTGAATCGGTTTTTCTTCAACACCAATGATTTGTGTGCCACTAACTTCGACCACCCCGTATGGCACTTGGTAGAGGTCCTCGCGCACGACCATTGTCGCCACCGCATTTTCGCGTTCGTGAAAATCAAGCAGAGCATCCACCGAGATACGTGTCAATAGGTCACCGTTCATCACGATGATTGGTGCGCTGATATTTTTGGGCAACAGCGAAAGTCCACCCGCAGTGCCGAGGCGAGACTTTTCGTGAAGATAGTCGATTTTGGCGCCAAGTCGTGAACCATCTCCGAAATAATCGGAGATGACCTCTGCTTTGTAATTTAGCGAGACGAAGAAGTTGCTGAAGCCTTGATCGATGAAAGATTGAATGATTGTTTCTAAAATTGGCTTGCCACCGACCTTGAGCATCGGCTTGGGTGTTTCTTGAGTCAATGGCTGCAACCGGGTNNCAAGCCGCCAGCCATGATCACGACGGCGTTTGGTTTTTGGTGCGCGCCAATCATGTCGTCGACTGTCAACACGTCAACGACCCTGCCGATGTCATCGAGAAGGGGCATTTGGTGAATGCGTTTCTCGCGCATCAATTTCAGAATCGCCGCTCGTGGGGTCTTTGCGGCGCTGGTGATTGGTTGACTACGCATTGCTTCACCAGCCGTAATGTTCAAATCTTTGCCGGCCAAGATTGCCTTGCGAATATCTCCGTCGGTAACGGTTCCGAGCAGTTTGTTTTCTGAGTCGACAACTAGCGCGATCTGCAAGTTGCCTCTGGTAATTGTTTCGATGGTTTGACGCAGAGTGGTCGAAGTCGAAACTAGGGCATCTCGCCAATTAGACATTGCTTCTATTCTAATTGTGCTGCGGGGTTACCTACGACGGTGGTGTTTGGTTTTGTGTTATGACGCACAACGGCGCCGGCACCGATGATGCAATACTCTCCGATTTCGATGCCCTGAATAATGACAGCGCCGGCACCGACGAACGCACCTCTGCCAACTTTCACGGCGCCTGAAATAATCGCACCGGGTGATACCACGACGTGGTCAGCAAGCACGACATCGTGATCAACAGATGCACGCGTATTGACAACGACATTTCGGCCGACTTCAACTCGGTTTTGCAATACGGCACCCGCCAATATTTGAGCACTCTCATTAACTTTGCATTCGGCACCAATTGATGCTGCAGGATGAGTCACCCCGACAAACTTGAAGCCCAGTTTAGAAAAACGATCGAATAAATTGATGCGATTTTTGGAGTCGCCCGTTGATCCCAAGCCGTTGATCAGGGTCGATAAATGTGGATCAAGAGTCGCTAGATATTTGTCGTCACCCAAAACTTCGACACCGAATATATTTGCACCTCGTTCAAGTTGAGAGTCGATAATGCCGTCAATAGTTTTGCCCGAGGCCAAAACCGAGTCGAGCAACACGCGACCATGGCCACCGCAGGCGACCAAGTAAGTCTTAATGCTGCTTTTTTCGGACATCACTAGATTATTTCGTTCGCGGCAATGTCGCGAGTTGCTTTAGTTCCGAGCAGTGACCAGTATTCAATCGGCGGACGACCGTTGCCCGGTCGTTTGATCACGATGTTTTCTTCAGTGAAAGTTTCACCAGTATTTATTTTCTTTGCCGCGACAAGACTTCGTCGAGCGATTTTCTTGTTTTGGATCTCGGCGTTGGTCGGCGTCTTTTCGCCGTCGCCAAGTGCCATCTCAAAGTCTCGAATCTGATCAACCATGGTTTTGAACTCGATTGGTTCTAGCGACGCACGATGGTCTGGCCCAGGTAACTTGCGATTTGTAGTCAAATGTTTCTCGATAATCGTTGCACCCATCGCAACTGCGGCAACCGCAAGATGCACACCAACCGAGTGGTCTGAAAACCCGATCTCACAGCCAAACTTGTCGCGCAATGAAAGCATCGCATTCAGATTTACATCGCTGGGTTTGGTCGGATAATCAGTCGTACAGTGCAGCAGTGCGACTCGTGAACTGACTGCATCTTTACCGTTTGGCGATGCGAGCGCAGCAGACATTGACTTCACAGACGGAGCGTGGCTTGTACCACTGGTCATTGCGAAGGCGATTACACCAAGGGCTTCAGATACTTCGTTGATTGTGCTCATGCCAGTTGACAAAATTATTTTTTTTGATGATCGTGCAACTTCAAGCAAAAACGGCGCGTTGGTTAGTTCGCCAGAGCCAACTTTGATTGTGTTTAGACCCAAATCTGTAATCAAAAATTTTAGGCTTGCAAGATCAAACGGGGTTGAAAGAAATTGAATATTGCGACTTTGGCAATATTCGAATATTTCGCGTTGTTGAGGATGTGAAAGTTCAAGTTTTTGCAACATTTCAAGTTGCGACTCGCTTGTTCCGGTGTTTGCAATTTGATATTCGGCCATGTTCGCATCCGCTGTCACGATCGCCGACGCGATAAAAGATTGAAACTTGACAGCATCAGCGCCGGCCGAGACCGCAGCATCAACCAACTCTCGGGCAATGGTTATTGAGCCATTGTGATTTACGCCGGCTTCGGCGATGATGAAGGTTTTTCTTGATTGGATCATGTCGCTCCCTAAAGATCAAAGAAAGTTTTCTGAAGAGATAGATCTGCGGTTTTCAGAGTATCGGCAATTAACTGTGCTGTATTTTGAGAGCCGTAGCTGTTGACAGTTTTTCTGCACCGCTCTTGCCATGTCGAAGACAACGCCGTTTCGATTGCTGTTTGTATTTGGTGTTTGACAACATCAACATCAATAATCGAGTCGGCTCGTAGTCGACCCGTCTGACGACTTCCAATATTCACCGTTGGTTTGCCAAATGCCGGAGCTTCGATTATTCCGCTTGAAGAATTGCCGATCACGACATCGCATAAATTCAACAGACTCAAATATTTGAGTTGTCCGAGTGATGAATGCAAAGATCGCGACTTTGGATCGCGGTCCACGAATTTTTTGATTTGCGATGAAATTTCTGAATTGCCAGGGTCGGCATTCACGCCAGTGAAGACAATTGTGCAATAACTGAAATTATCGAGAGCTGAAAGTAATTCGTCTATTTCAGTGGTCGGCGAATTGGCTGCACGGGTTGTCGGATGATAAGTCACAAGCAGAACAGGAGATCCAAGTTTGACATCCAAAAACTTGCATAGTTCGGCGCGGGTCAAAAATTTTGTATTAAGGGCGACCTCGACGCCGAGACTGCCGACATTGAACACAGAACTTGGATGTTCGCCGAGTTGCACGACTCTTCGTGCATATTCTTGCGCAGCTACAAAATGCAAACTGGCCATCTTTGTGATCGCGTGTCTGATGCTGTCGTCAAACGCGCCAGTAGTAACTTCACCACCGTGAATATGGGCTATCGGTATTCCGAGGATCAACGCCGATTGTGCAGCTGCGAGTATTTCGTAGCGATCGCCGAGTAGCACAACGACATCGGGGGAAAGTTTTGAAAGTGTTTGAGCAACCTGTGTGGTGGTACTAGCCATCACGTGGACAACACCAAGTTTTGAATCGTCGGTTAGATCGATCGGCAGTAAAGCGCTCGGCATGAAGCCATCTGCCTTTATTTCATCAACAGTCATGCCATGTTGAGCCGAAAGATGTGAGCCAGTGACTACAAGTTGTAGTTCGAGATCGGCGTCATTTTTTAAAATCGTCAACAACGGGCGCAACAAGCCGTATTCAGCGCGGGTTCCCGTGACGACACAAATTTTACGAGGCACTGTGTTGCCCCAAATAATGTCGAGCACTACTCGGAATGTTTATCAACGAGCACCAAAGTTTCTGCGCATTTGTCAGATCGGCACGAGGCGAATCTTCGTACATCGGCAGGGTGTGCAACAAGTTCCACGCGGGTCGACACAGATAACCACTTTCTCTTGCTGCAACCAATAATTCGTCACGTTGCGCAAGGTTTGGGTTTTTAAGACGGATCGTATTCAGCCAATAGTTTGAAGTCGTGCCACCAGGTTCGCCGATAAAACTCATTGAACTGACATCACGAAAAGCAGTCGCATATTTTTCGGCAAGCAGCCGTTTGGCAGCTAAGAAATCACCCAATCTGTTTAGTTGTGCGCAACCGAGTGCCGCGTTGATATTGGGCATTCGATAATTAAACGCAACTGCATCGTGGATGTATTCATAATCGTGCGGCAATTTTGCCGTTGTGGCCAAGTGTCGAATTCGTTGGGCGAGCTCGTCGTCGTCGGTCAAAATTGCACCGCCACCACCGGTCGTAATCGTTTTGTTGCCGTTGAAACTGAGTGTGCCGCAACGGCCGAATGTTCCGGTGTGAACCATTCCGACGAAACTGCCGATTGATTCGGCGGCATCTTCGACGACGGTCAAATTAAATTCAGCGGCGACCTCAAGCAATTTTTCTATCTGCATTGGGTGGCCAAAAGTATGCATTGGCACAACCGCACTGATCTTTCGACCTGTTTTCGAGTTGTGCAGCACGCCATTGCGCAATGACGCGGTTGCTCGGAGGTGCTCTCGTAGAGCAACAGGATCAAGACCAAGGGTTTCAAGGTTGCTGTCGACAAAGTGGGGTATTGCGCCACAGTGCGCGACCGCGTTGGCAGTTGCGACAAAGCTGAGAGTTGGAACCAAAACTTCATCGTCGGGCTTGACACCAACTGTGTGAAGTGCCAGGTGCAAAGCAGCGGTGCCATTGACCACGGCGATCGCGTGTTTTGACTTCGTGAAATTCGCCAAGCCTTGTTCGAATTCGTTGATGTATTCGCCAACAGACGAAACCCAACCCGAATTGAGACACTTTGCCACCAGTTCATGCTCGAGCTCACCGATGTTTGGCTCGTGAAGCGCGATTGGTGCGCCGCCAGATTTTCCAAGCACTGATTGCAAGATTGAAAGAAACTCTTGCTTGGAAAATTTAGAAGTTGTCATTTATTTAGAGGTTGTACCGATCAGCCTTGTATCGCGCAAGATTCGTCGGGTTTGAAAACCATTCGATCGTGTGTTGGAGACCCGTTTCAAAGCCTGCGAGACCTCTTAATTGTGGTTGCCACCCGAGGACTGTCTTTGCCTTCTCGATTGAGGCATGTAGGCGCTCAACTTCTGAGTTTTCTGGTCGAACACGCTGTTCGTCATCGACAAGCTCGAGTTTGACGTTCATCAATTTAGCGATTGTTTCGGCGGTGTCTTTGATCGAGATTTCGAACCCGCTGCCAAGGTTGATTGTTTGACCAACTATTGCATCGCTCTGTGCAGCCGCAAGAAAACCATTGGCCGTGTCTTGAACGTACGTAAAGTCGCGAGTCGGCGAAAGCGAACCGAGTTTGACCTTTGACTTGTTGGCCAACTGGCTGATGATTGTCGGAATCACCGCACGAGCCGATTGGCGTGGACCGTAAGTATTAAACGGTCGCAAAATTCCGACTGGCACATCGAACGAT
This sequence comes from Acidimicrobium sp., assembly GCA_003535455.1. Taxonomy (GTDB): domain Bacteria; phylum Actinomycetota; class Acidimicrobiia; order Acidimicrobiales; family Ilumatobacteraceae; genus BACL27. The sequence continues at coordinate 17,813 of DOHD01000022.1, read as the reverse complement.
GTATGAAAACTCAGTGCAAGTTGGTCTGCGCCGACTTTTGACGCGGCGTAAGGAGATTGCGGATGCAATGGGTGAATTTCGTCGATCGGTATGTATTGAGCGGTGCCATAAACTTCGCTGGTTGAAGTTTGCACAACACGCTTAACATTGTGGCGTCGTGCAGCCTGCAAAACGTTTAGCGTACCCTTGATGTTTGTGTCGATATATGTATCTGGTGAGTGATACGAATATGGAATCGCAATCAGTGCGGCCAAATTCAAAACAACTTCTTGATTCTCCACCGCCTTGTCGACACCATGCGGGTCACGAATATCGCCGGCGAAAACATTGATGCTTTCACGAATCGATTTTTCAGACTCGTCCAACCATCCCCACGAGTTGAAAGAGTTGTAGAGCACGAAAGCCCTTACGTCGTGACCGCTCTTGACAAGGGTTTCAACGACATGCGAACCGATNNGATTGTTCTTTTGACGGCTGCTTATAAACATTTGTGCGCTTGTTGTTGACCCGTATAACCAGCGGTTTGATTTGCCCATTTGTGCGACCGCGAGAGGCAAACCAAAATGCGATCATGCTCAGCATGATGATTGCACCTGACCTGACCGTAACATCAAAGACGGTGAGTGACATGAGCATCGACACAACCACAACTCCTTCTAGCGTATCGCCGACGATCACAGGCGAGCAGGAAACCGTGATCGCACCGCGGCAACGCAACATGTGGTGGGCGCTGCCACTGCTGACAATTGTTTGGCTCGTGACCGGCGCATTGATCGCATCATCTTTGGTCAAAATTAATTATTGGGAGGTCGCACCAGGTTCGGCAGAGCAAGTTGCTTCGCGTTTTTCATTCGACAAAAATGCGTTAAGTCAGGTAACTCGATACAAAACTTCTGCACCAATTCTGTTCGTCACTGCATACGGATCTAAGTTGTCAGCCCTTGATGCTCTCGTGGGCGTGCTTGACCCTGATGTTGATGTGTTGAATCGTGACGAAAAATTCGGCACTTCGTCACCGAGTGAGCAGCGTCGACTCGGCTTTCAGGCGATGGCGTCAGCAAAACAGATAGCCGAGTATGTCGCGCTCAATCGACTTGGTTATCAAGTTTCAATTGAATACGGCAAGTTGATAATCGAACGACTGGTGTGTGAAGACAATCCGCGTCCATTGAGCGCGTGCTTGCAACTAAACCCAGGTGACACGATCACGGCATTTGACGGAATTGAAATTGCCAAGCTCTCTGACTTGATGCCGATCATCGCCGATTATTCGCCAGGTGATGTCGTCGAAGTAACGATCACGCCGCACAAGTCAAAAGAGAGCGTCAAAAAAGAAATCGAATTGATGGTCAGTCCCGATGACCCGAACCGCACGATCATTGGTGTGTGGCCTGCAGACACGCGGACTGTTGATCTGCCATTTGAAGTAGACATCGATACAGATTCGATTGGTGGCCCATCGGCCGGGCTCTCGTTCACGCTTGCACTTCTTGATGAGTTGACCTCAGGAGAGCTCACAGGCGGAGTGAAAGTCGCGGCAACCGGCACGATCGATGGCGATGAAAGCGTCGGTGCAATTGGTGCGTTGCGTCAAAAAACGGTAGCGGTCAAAGCTTCGGGTGCAACTGTGTTTCTTGTGCCCAGTGCTCAGACGCCAGAAGAATTGAGCGCCGCGCGCCGAGTCGCGGGTTCAAAATTGCGCATTGTGCCCGTTGCGAATCTTGGCGAAGCACTCAAAGTTTTGGAAGAGTTGGGTGGCAGTGTCATTAGTAATGACGCAATCGAACTATAAATAAGGTTTAATCTTGCCTAATGGCGATTAGCTTCTCGAAACCCGACCCATCTTCGCCGGCCGCCGTCGGATCTGCCCAATTTAACGTCACTCGAAGGGGTTTTGACCAGGGTGAAGTTCGCGACTTTCTGCGCATGGTCTCGGCAGAACTCGCACGATTACAAGAACGTGAAAAATTTCTGGAAAGCGAGATGCGTGCGATGCAGACTCGGGGCCTTTCGGATCCTGGTGTTCTCGACGAAGCAACGGTCACGACTTTGTTGGGCGAAGAAACCGCGAGAGTATTGTCTGTCGCCCGTGAAGCCGCCCAACAGATGCGTGAACGAGCAGCAGAAACCGCCGAACAAATGGTGCGTGATGCGGCGAACGAGGTTGCAAGAATGCGCGAAGAAGCAGAAATTGAAGTATCTCGTCGTCGCAATGACGCGTCGTCTGACAGTGAAGCAGAAATTGAACTGGCCAAACAGCAAGGTCGCGAGATGGTCAATGAGGCGCGCGCATACCGCGAAAAACTTCTTACCGAACTCGCAACTCGCCGAGAACTTGCCCGACAACAAATAGAAGAATTAATTCGACATCGAGACCGTTTGAAGGCGGCGTTCGAGCGCGCAAGTTTGGCCGCTAGTGGTGCGGTCGGTGATCTGACCGACTTTGATGCAGCCGCCGAAGAGTTTCAGCAGGCGGTTCCAGTAGTGATCGAGACGGCTTCGACCAGCGTCACCATGCTCCGCGAGGATCGAGAAGATCGAGAGCCTGAGCCATCAAATGTGTTGCCATTTGATCGCGAAAAGTTTGAAGACCACATCGACCAACAACCAGAGTCATTTGTTGAAGCGCAAGAAACAAAACCAGAAGTTGTTGCGGTAGTCGAAACTTCAGAAGATCAAAAACCAGAGACTGTCGTGCATAATGACGCCGAAACTCGAATTGAGTCAAGTCAAAGCCCCGATGACGAGCCCGACAACGGTCATCGGGCAAAAATCGTGCAGATGTTTGGTCGAACTTCGCGCCGCTTGCACCCTTCGACCGACACCCCCGAAGTTGATGCCAAAGAGACCCCGACAAAATCGACTGAAGAGCCGAAATCCGAGAGGACAGAAATAGTTGCTCCTTCGCCACAGCAAGAGCCAACGCCGAGAAAGACGAGCGTCGACGACCTATTTGCAAAATTGCGTTCGGCCAGCGCCGAGACCGTAGCGAGTTCGGTGAAGCACACAAAGTCGCCAGCTAAGCGCGATACTGGTTCTCAAAAAAAGGTCGAAGTTCCGACTGCGATTAAGCCAGATGTTGAGATGTTCGAGCGACGTGACAACGCTTTGAGTGTCGTAGACGAAGTTATTGCCAAAAAACTCAAACGCGTGTTGGCTGATGAAGAAAATTCAGTGCTCAATTATCTGCAAACCAAAAAAGCTCAGGTCGCCCTCGAAAAAGTTTTGCCAAGCGCAGATAATCAACTCCAAAATTATGTCGAGGCGATCAGCAAAGAATTAATTGAAGCTGCAATGTCGGGCGCTCGGTCGTTGTCTAAGAGTCTCAAAGCTGATTTGCGAAAAAAAATCAGCAATACGACGGTGATGCAAGTTATGTCGAAGAAACTCGCAGAAGAGATCGTGTATCCATTGCGTGAACGCATACAAAAGTGTGTTGTAGATAGCGATGGAAGTTCGAGTGAAATGTCGAGTTTGATTCGAACCGTATATCGAGAGTGGAAGATGCAACAGATCGACAAACTGGTTGGCGATATTTCACGCCTTGCATATAGTCGTGGTGCGTATTTGGTTATTGAAACCGGCACGAAAGTTTGTTGGATGGTTGATCCGAATGGGCCGCCGTGTTCTGACGCCGAAGATAATTCGCTTGCCGGCGAAGTTGCATGTGGCGAAAAATTTCCTACCGGACACGATCATCCCGTCATTCATTCGGGATGTAAGTGTTTGGTAGTTCCAGCCCCGCGATAGTCTTTTCTGCGTGCGGAACCCCTCCGACTTACCGCGTAGTCCACGCAGCCCTCGTTCAAGTGGTGGTGGCGGTTTTCGACCGGGTTTTTTCAAACGCGGTCGCACGATCTGGTCGGCGATCTTGGCCGTTTTCGTCGTCGGTGGAATATCAGTAAGAAGTTTGGCCGATTTTTATGTAGATGTGCTTTGGCACAATGTTGTCGGCCGATCAGATGTTTTTTGGGGTGTGCTAACTACGAAAATTGTCCTTGGGGCGGTGTTCGTTGCAATTTTTGCAGTGGTTGCACTTGTCAATTTGTGGTTGGCTGACCGTCTGGCGCCGAACAATGTGCCTGTTTCGCTCGAGCAACGTGCGTTGGCTGGATATCGCGAACTCATTGCGACTCGTAAGTGGTTGGTGAGAGTCGTGGTCTCATTTGTGTTGGGTCTGTTGGTCGGCCTACCTGCCTCGGCACAATGGCAAGACTGGCTGTTGTTCAGAAATTCACAGGCGTTCGGCGTCAGTGATCCACTTTTTAGTCGCGATGTAAGTTTCTATGTTTTCAAGTTGCCGTTTATTCAGTTCTTGATCAGTTGGTCGCTTGCGGCGTTGATTTTGATCGCGCTCGTTACGGCCATCGCGCATTATTTGAATGGCGCAATTCAACTTCAAACCCAAGGTCGACATGTCACTCCTCAGGCCAAGGCACATATTTCGGTGTTGTTTGCGTTGATCGCCATTTGTCGGGCGGTCGGTTATTGGTTCGGTCGATTTGAACTAACTACTTCAACACGGGGGGTCGTGCAAGGTGCAACATTCACCGACGTGAATGCGCAGTTGCCAGCGACAAGTTTGATGATTTTGGTTTCGCTCGCAGTTGCAGCGTTGTTCTTGTGGAATGTATTGCAAAAAAGTTGGCGGTTGCCGGTTCTCGCGACAGTTCTTTGGATTGTTGTCGCGTTAGTCGCAGGGCAGATCTACCCTGCAATTGTCCAGCGATTTTCGGTGCAACCAAATGTCAGCACCAAAGAATTGCCCTTTATCGAACGCAACCTTCTGGCGACCAAGATTGCGATGGGTTTAGATTCTGTAAAAAGTGTCGAAGTTAAATACGAACAAATCACCTCGGCAGAAGTCGCCAGCGATTCAGAACCACTCAAAGATGTTCGTCAACTCGACCCAATTCAAATGCGAGATCGATTCGTTTTGGATGAAGGCCAAACTTCGTATTATGCGATTCGCGACCTGGATGTTGATCGATATCAGATTGATGGTCGCGAGCAACAAGTTTTGGTTGCGGCCCGCGAACTGAACACGGCCGGTATTCCGAATCGAACCTGGGTTTCGCGACACCTTCTATATACGCATGGTTGTGGATTAATCACCGCGCCAGCCAGCAAAGTCACCGTTGATGGACGTCCTATATATACAGACCTAGAGATATCTCGCCCCGAACTTTATTTTGGTGAAGGGCTTGACTCTTATGCGCTCGTCAAAACCGGCGAAGTTGAGCAAGCGTGTGCAGATACAAAGGCCCAAAAATATTCGGCGAATGGCGGCGTAGCACTTTCATCTGTCGTGCGCCGAATTGCATTTGCGGTTCATCTCGGTGAATACAACTTGTTCGGTTCGTCGCTTCTTGACAATCAGTCGCAAATTATGTTCGTGCGCAACATCAAAGATCGCGTTGCCAAGGTCGCACCGTTTTTGCGACTCGACGCAGATCCTTATCCGGTTGTCGTCGACTCGAAAGTGCAATGGGTGATCGACGCGTTCACGGTGACCGATCGATACCCGTATGCCCAACAAGCAAACATCGATCAACTTACGCCGGGCAGTGGTCTGAACACGCCGTTTAATTATGTTCGCAACAGNNTCGTTGTCGATGCCTATGACGGCTCGATGACTTTTTATGTGGTTGATCAAAAAGATCCGATCATCAAGACATGGCAGGCGGTGTTTCCGAAATTATTTACGTCGGTTGACATGGCGCCAAAAGAACTGGTCGATCACTTTAGGTATCCCGAAGATCTGTTCAGAGTCCAGACAAATACTTACGGTCGCTATCAATTCGAAGACGCGACACTTTTTTTCAACCGCAACGCCGCATGGAGCGTGGCACAAGCACCGGCGATCGAACCCGAAGGTGTAACCGGTGTGGTCGCTGGCGACTTTGCCCCCGACCTGAATGCTGCGAACACCGGTGAGGTGCGCGACGCAAGCGTGGCTCGCTTCGAGCCTTATTACACGATGTTTCATGAACCGCGATCAAAATCGAGTTCTGGTGTGTTCTCGATGCTGAGGCCATTTGTCCCGTTTTCGGCCGACAACGCCCGAAAAGAACTTCGCGCATTCATGGTCGTGTCAAGCGACTCGAAAACTTATGGACAGCTGACGATTTACAAAGTTGCCGAGCCCCTGCCTGAAGGTCCAGCGACGGTTGCCGCCGAAATTGGCAGTGACCCTGTTGTTTCGCAGCAAATTACCTTGCTTGACCAAAGAGGTTCACGGGTAATTTATGGCGATTTGCAAATAATCAACGTCAGCAAAGGTCTCGTTTATGTTCGACCTTTGTTCGTGAGACCCGACGACCCGAGCGCAAAGCAGATTTTTGTCCGCAAATTTTTGGCGTCATACAACAATCGAGTCGTGATGGCCGACGATCTAACCGCCGCGATTGCGAAGTTGTTTCCGGGGTTTGACAAAGATCTTGGCGATCGTGTCAATGACGGATCGGTTGCAGTCGCCCCCAATGAGTCGTCAGATTCGGGTGACGCCACGACACAGTCGACGGTGCCTTCGAGTGGGGGCGGTTCAGAAAATCTTGATACACCAGCCGCGTTGCTGGCTCGCGCCGAAGAATTGTTCGCACAAGCCGACGCCGCACTCGGCAGCACTCCTCCTGATTTTGCGTTATATCAAAAGCGTTTAGCCGAAGCACGCGAATTGGTCAGTCGTGCGATTGCCCTCGTCGGCAATTAGTTTTTGGCTACTTTGCTTTTCTGATCTGCTCGATTACTTCGGCAAGATCTTGTCGAAATGCAATTTCGTAACGCGCTTGCTCGTTGGCGATGCGAATTTGATTGACACGAAGTTGCTCGAGCGCCTCACGCGACGCGCTTTCATCGGCTGTTTTAACCAGAGATTCGATCTCTGTGCCCAATTCGTGGAGTTGGTGCGATAACTCGGTGGTCATAGTTTTGAGGCGTGCATCAATGATCGTAATTTTTTGATCGAGACCGTTGGTCGCCGCAGTGACTAGAGACAGTGCGTTCGTTCGCTTCGTGAGTTCGCTGCGCAGTTCTGTCAACTCATTCTTGAGAAGTTCGAGGTCAGATTGAGTCGCCTTGGGTGTTCGTTTGAAGAGTGGCATCGCATCAGCGATTATGTCATGTCGCTGGTAGCCTGAGTGGCACGACGCGGGGTGGAGCAGTCCGGTAGCTCGTTGGGCTCATAACCCAAAGGTCGTAGGTTCAAATCCTACCCCCGCCACCATTTCTCTGTAAATTGCTAGTCATTACGTCAGCGCATCGAGGTATCAATGAACAGGCTTGAGCAAGTGCGAAAAATTCGCACCATGATGCGCAATGGCACGGCGACAATCGGCAGTTGGATGCAAATCCCTGATTCGAACATCGCCGAAATTATGGGACGCGCCGGTTATCAGTGGGTGGCTATCGACATGGAGCACGGCCCCGTTGCGGTGAGCCAATTGCCAGATATTTTTCGTGCACTCGAACTTGGTGGCACGCTACCGCTCGCTCGTGTAGCAAGCCCGTTGCCGATTAATTGTCGACAGGCCCTCGATCAAGGTGCTGCAGGTGTGGTTGTGCCGATGATTTCTTCAGCAATACAACTTGAGGCAATTATCAACGAGTGTCATTGGCCGCCACGTGGTCGACGCGGGGTCGGGTTTCAGCGGGCCAATGTGTTCGGCAAGTTTTTTGAGTCATACATGCAAGAAGCCCAAGAGTCTTTGGTTATCGCACAAATTGAACATATTGATGCTGTCAATAATCTCGAATCAATAGTCAAAGTCGACGGGCTCGACGCAATCATGGTCGGACCTTATGACTTGTCGGCATCGCTCGGTATTACTGGTGATTTTGAAAACAAGAAATATAAAGAAGTCTTAAACCGAATACTTCAAGTTTGTGCCAAACAAAAAATGGCATGTGGAATACATGTGGTGCAACCGGACACGAAAATGCTCGCGCAGAGAATCGGCGAGGGTTATACCTTTATCGCTTACGGCGTAGATACGGTCTTTTTGAATCACAGTGCAACTGCGCCGAAGTGACAAAGAATTTAAACTAGGCAGATGACCGCAAAAGTGTTGAAAGTCGGCATCGCGGGCTATGGCGTCGTCGGTAAGCGACGCGGTGATTGTGTCGAACGCCATCCGAATCTCAAACTTGTCGCGGTATGCGACAGAGTTTTCGATAGTGACGGGGTTTTGCCGAATGGCGTTGCGCATTTTCGAACATACCAGCAGCTCTTGCAGCAAGATCTCGATGTTTTGATCGTTTGCATGACGAACGACATTGCCGCCGAAGTAACCAAAGCCGGCTTGAATCTCGGACTGCATGTCTTCTGCGAAAAACCACCAGGTCGTGACATGGGCGATATCGCGAGTGTGATCGCGGTAGAGAAACAAAATCCGCAATGTCGATTGATGTACGGCTTCAATCATCGTTATCACGACTCGGTGCAAGACGCATTGAAAATTATTCGTAGTGGTCGTTTTGGCAACATCATCAATATGCGCGGTGTTTATGGCAAGTCGAAACTGATCACCTTTAATCAGGCCGACTGGCGGGCCAAACGAGAGGTCGCCGGTGGTGGCGTGCTTTTAGATCAGGGCATTCACATGGTCGACTTGATGCGATTGATCGCCGGCGAGTTCGTCGACGTGCAAAGTTTTATTTCGAATGGGCATTGGGGTTACAACGTCGAAGACAACGCGTATGCGTTGATGCGCACCGAGCAGGGTGTGGTGGCGATGCTCAATAGTTCGGCGACCCAGTGGCGACATCAGTTTTCGCTCGATATAAACATGCAACGAGGCGGTGTAATTTTGCGCGGCATCTTGACTGGCTCAAAAAGTTATGGCAATGAGACAATGACACTCGTTACCGCCGACCCTGACCGCGATAACGGCGACCCGAAAGAAGAACTTTTTGAATACAACGATGATCCGTCATGGGATCGAGAAATTGCTGCGTTTACACAGAGCGTTCTCAACAAAGAGCCTGTTCAAAGCGGCACTTCACAAGATGCGTTTCAGACGATGAAACTCGTCTACAAGATTTATTATGCCGACCCGATTTGGCGAGATCAGTTTAAAATTGAGAACCCCGAGGTGAGCAAATGAGTGAGCTAACAATAAATGACATTCACGGCCTGGTCGTTTTGACCACTGGACTTGTCGAAAAAGTTGGCAAAAAATTTGTTCGTGCAAATAGCGCCGCCGCAAAGAATGTCGTCGACCTTCAACTTGGTGGCCGTGAAATTAAACTTGAGGCCGATACCTTGCTTGAGAAACCTTTGTTGCGCGAGTTGCGTAAAACCGGGTTTGCAATCTTGAGCGAAGAGACGGGTTATATAAGAGGCAATAGATTGCCAAGTTTGTTGTGGGTCGTAGATCCACTTGATGGCAGTTACAACTTCAGTCGAAATCTCGGTCCTTCGATGATTTCGGTGGCGCTCTGGGATGCAAACGAACCAGTTTTAGGTGTGCTTTTTAATTTGGTGACCAAACAAATGATTTTTGGTGGTCCGCGAATTGGTGCACACATTGGTGAGAAGCCGGTGACGGTTTCAGACCGCACAGATCGCGGTCAGGCGACATTGGTGACCGGCTTTCCAAGCAGGTTTCCGATCGGCGATGCAAACGTAGTGTCGAGTTTCGCCGAGGTTCTGACGACATTTGGCAAAGTACGAATGATGGGTTCGGCATGTGCGTCGCTTGCGCTTGTGGCGACTGGTAGCGCCGATGTTTATGCCGAACACAACATCATGTTTTGGGATGTCGCCGCTGGCTTGGCAATCGTCAACGGCGCGGGCGGAACTTTTCAACTTGAAGGTGTCAATCTGCCAGAGGGTCTTCACAGCGAACCGTGCACAGTAGTGGCGAGCAACAACAAATTCGATGTTTCGGTGACGATGTTCGACAAGATGCGTGGTCTTGCGTGACGATTCTCGACACCGGAATCAAAATCGTGCGCAATGTCGGACGATTTACGTTTGGTGACGGCGCTGTAACTGGTGTGGCCGATCTGGTCTCTTCAAAGAGAAGCGACAAATCGCCCCATGCAGTGTTTTTGATAGATGATTTTTTCAAGAACGAGTACTACATCGCCAGTTCGCTCGGGGCAAAACCAACCGATGCCGTACATTTTGTGAGCACCGTTGACGAACCAACGACACAAGGCATCGATGAATTGGTTGCTGTGTTGCAAAAGTCTGGTCACGTCGCACCAGCGACAATTGTCGGTTTTGGCGGCGGCATAACACTCGACACGGCAAAAGCAATTTCAAACCTTCTGACAAACGGCGGTAAGGCAGCCGATTATCAGGGATGGGATCTCGTGCGTGTGCCAGGTGTGCACAAAATCGGCGTGCCGACAATTTCTGGCACGGGGTCAGAGGCGACGCGCACGTGTGTGATGACGAATCTTGAAACTGGTTTGAAGTTGGGCATGAACAGCGACTTCACGGTTTTTGATCATGTCGTGCTCGACCCAAGCCTGACGCGATCGGTGCCGCGCAACCAATATTTTTATACGGGGATGGATGCATATATTCACTGCATCGAGGCGCTCGCAGGTTCTTATCGCAACGCCATTGGTGACGCATACTCTCGCGAGACGGTGAACCTTTGTCGCAATGTTTTTTTGAGCACCGACATGATGGCCGATGAGCGCCGCAGCGAACTAATGGTGGCGAGCTATCTTGGTGGCTGCGCTATTGCCACGAGTTATGTCGGCGTGGTGCATCCTTTTTCTGCGGCACTGAGTGTCGTGTTTGGTTTGCATCACTGTGTCGCCAACTGCATCGTGCTCAATGCTTTGGGCGAGTTTTACCCAGAGGCGCATGCAGAATTTCGCAAGATGATCGAATTGCAAAAAGTCGAACTACCGCACGGTGTTTGCGCGAATCTCACCGATGATTTGCGTGCGGCGTTGATTGCGGCGACGATCAAACACGAAAAGCCTCTGACTAATGCGTTAGGTAGCAACTTTCGTAAGACGCTTACTGACGCAAGGATCATCTCGCTGTTCGAGAAGATGTAAAGATCTCAGAGTAAAATCAATTCATGCCTGGATACGAGCTGATTGGCGCTGAAGAACAGGCTGAAGTCGACGACATCTTCAAACACGGCGGGGTTTTGTTTCGCCATTCATTTGATGCGATCAGACAAGACCGATGGAAGGTTCGCGACTTTGAAAACGCGTTCGCCAAGGCGCTTGATGTGCCATTTGCGTTGGCTGTCACATCTGGTACTGCGGCGTTGCGAGTCGCCCTTGCCGTATTAGATCTAAAGCCTGGCGACGAAGTAATCACCCAGAGTTTCACTTTTGTTGCGACGGTTGAGGCGATTATCGAGTCGGGTGCGACACCCGTGTGCGCCGAGATTGACGGCACGTTGAATCTTGACCCAGAGTCTTTGAAGAGTCTGATCACGCCTAAAACAAAGGCGGTGATCGCCGTGCATATGTTGGGCACGCCCGCGAATTTATTTGAAATTGAGCACATCTGTCGCCAAAACAAGGTCACTTTGATTGAAGATGCCGCGTGGGGTTGTGGTGGGTCGCTTGATAGTCGACCGCTTGGCGCATGGGGTCGCATGGGTACGTTTAGTTTCGACTTCGCCAAAACCATGACCACTGGCGAAGGGGGCATGATCGTGTTTCAAAATGAAGCCGATTACAAAGCCGCCGCCGCGTGGCACGATCACGGTCACGAAAATAATCCCGCGGTGCCCCGCTGGGAAGACACTCGTGCGAGCAGCGGCTTCAATTTTCGAATGACAGAAATGCAGGGTGCGGTGGGCCTGGCTCAGTTGAAAAAACTTTCTACCGTTGTTTCGGCTCAGCGCAAAAATCGTGATGCAATGTGGTCGGCGATCGAAAATTTGCCCGGCATCACTGCGCGTGAAGTGCCCACAGGTTCATATGAGACAGCTGATGCGTTGGTGTTCAGCGTCAAAGACAATGTGACTGCTCGGCAATGCCGCGATGCACTTGTTGCCGAGGGCTTATCAACCAAGATTTTGCCCGAGGCAGTGACTTGGCATTTCGCCGGTACCTGGACACACATGCCCGAACTTGTTGCCCGTCACGGTGGCGACCTATCAAAGGCTTTTGCGGGTTCACGAACCAGACTCGAGCGTGCAGTGTCTCTGCCGGTGGTCGTGAAAATGGATGAAGCCGTGCCGACGAAACTGCACAAAGCCTTGGCGAAAGTTTTGAAGTAGAGAATCATGAGCTCACCAGTAATCTCGGTCATCGTCGCTTCTTTCAACCAAGAAAAATATATTTCTCGTTGTCTTCGGTCGCTAATTTCGCAGACTATTTCACGCGACAAGTTCGAGATCGTCGTCATCAACGATGGCAGCACCGATCGCAGCGCCGCGGTGCTCGGTGAATTCGCCAACGAAATTGTGTTGATCAACAACGAGAAGAACATCGGCTTACCGGCCTCTTTGAACAAGGCGATTCGCCGTGCACGAGCGCCATTTGTGGTGCGAGTCGACGCCGACGACTACGTGAACTCACAGTTTTTGCATTTGCTCCACGAGTTTTTGCGAGAAAACAAATATATGGATGCTGTCGCGTGCGATTATCTCTTGGTCGACGAACAAGAAGAAGTATTGGGTCGAAAAAATTGTCTTACCGACCCGATTGCATGTGGCATCATGTTTCGAACCGAGCAGTTGATTGATATCGGTTTATACGACGAAACCTTTTTGTTGCACGAAGAAACCGACCTTCGACTGCGTTTCACCAAGAAGTATCAGATTCATCGCCTCGAGTTGCCGCTGTATAGATATCGCCGTCATGAAAACAATGCGACCAACGATGCCGCGGCAATGGAGCATCACCGCCAAAGAATCATCCAAAAACACGGCAGCGAGTCGACAGAATAATGACCCAAATAAAGTTCGGCGATCGGATGGTCGGTCAGAACGATCGACCTTATGTGATCGCTGAAATCGGCGTAAATCATGAAGGCTCGTTGGCGACCGCGAAGCTGTTGATTGAATCTGCGAAGCGTGGCGGTGCTGATGCAGCCAAATTTCAGACCTATAAGGCGGGTTTGATTGCCTCGAAGTTTTCGCCGTCATATTGGGATACGACCCAAGAGCCGACGACCAGTCAATACGAATTGTTCACGAAATACGACGCCTTTGGTGAGGCTGAATACAAAGAATTGGCGTCGCACTGCAAAAAACACGGCATCGAATTTGTCTCGACACCATTTGATTTGGGCGCCATCGACATGCTCGACCCACTCGTGCGGTATTTCAAGATTGCGTCGGCTGACATAACGAACCCGCCGTTGTTGAAAAAAGTTGCCGCAACGGGCAAACCAGTTATTTTGTCGACCGGCGCGTCGAATATCGCCGAGATCGACGACGCGCTGACAATTTTGCGCGGTGCTGGCGCAAGAGAAATTTGTTTGATGCACTGCATTCTCAATTATCCGACTCGCAACGAAAACGCGCATCTTGGCATGCTGGTCGATTTGCGCAATCGATACCCAGATTTGTTGCTCGGATACTCAGATCACACTTTGCCGAACGAACAAATGACCAGTTTGGTCGCCGCACATTTGCTCGGCGCCGTGGTGCTCGAAAAGCATTTCACCCTCGACAAAACTCTGCCCGGAAACGACCACTATCACGCCATGGACGAACATGACCTTGCTCGCTTTCAAGTCAATATAAAACAAGTGCATGAGTTGCTCGGCTCCTCGCGATCGAAGGCGCCGATCGCAACCGAAGAGATTTCTCGTCTCAATGCCCGCCGCAGCATCGTTTTGACCCGAGATCTCAAAAGCGGTCATGCACTCGGTGAACAAGATCTTGTTGCGAAGCGACCAGGCACGGGTATCAGTCCAATGAAGTGGGATGAAGTGCTCGGCAAAAAAATTATTCACGATTTGCCCGAAGATCACATCTTGACTTGGGACGATCTCTCTAAATCATGACTCAGCTGAGTTCACTTTGTTTGATTCAAGCAAGGGTCGAATCAAAACGACTTCCTGGCAAGGCGTTGCTGAAACTTGGTGGTCATTCGATTTTGGAGTGGGTTATTAGGCGCGTTCAAAGCAGTAAACAATTGTCAAAAGTTGTGCTCGCCACTACGACCAAACCCGCCGACGATGCATTGTGTGAACTAGCAAGGTCGTTGGGCATTGAAGTTTTCAGGGGCGACGAAGATGATGTTCTCGCCAGGTTCGCTGGTGCTACAGAAGTATTTCCTGCTGAAGTCGTGGTGCGGGTTTGCGCCGACAATCCCTTTGTCAGCGGTTTTGAGATCGATGGTTTGATTTCAGACTTTAAGACCAATCCGCTTGATTATCACTTCAATCACCGACCAAGTGGCAGTTGTGATTTTCCGGATGGTATTGGCGCAGAACTGTTTACGGTAGAAGTACTTCGCAAACTTAATTTGAGTATCACCGACGTAGTTATGCGTGAACATTTGACGCTTGCACTCGGCACGCTCGGCGAGGATCGTATTCGCGCAGTAAAGGCCAGGCCAAGCCTGGCTTACCCTTATCTCAAGTTTGATCTTGATGTTCAGAACGACTTTGAAAGCTTGACCCATTTAGTTGACTCGGCGAATCTGAACTTCGACTCGTCGGTCGAAGAAATAGTCAAGGCCAAAATCGTCCAAGAGACACAGATAAAACTCGAGGAGCTTTTTAGTTTGAATCGAAGCCTTACTGGCGCTGCAAATCGTGAGACTTTGAATGGGATCAAACGTTTTGTTGAACTCGAAATTTCTGAAGTTCCATCGGGGTCAAAAGTTTTTGATTGGGTTGTTCCACAAGAATGGAGTATTACGCAAGGTTTTATTGCCGACGCGAAAGACAACCGAATAGTTGATATCAACGAAAGTCCACTTCATGTCGCGTCATACAGTCAACCTTGCGACTTGAGGTCTACTTACGAAGAAGTGTCGTCGCATATTCATACCCACGAACTTCTTGAAGAGGCGATTCCATATAGAACGCTCTATTACAAATCTGACTGGGCGTTTTGCGTGAATAAAAAGCAACTCAAGAAATTGAAGTCGGCCGAACAACCGCTACATCTGGTTATTGACTCGAAATTCACGACTGGCTCAATGAGTTATGGCGAAAAAATTCTTCCTGGTAGGTCAAATCGTGAAGTTTTAATATCGGCCTATATTTGCCATCCAGCAATGGCCAATGATTCACTAAGTGGCGTATTGCTGACTGCGTTGTTAGCGCGACATATAAATTCAAAGGAATCTCGAAAATGGACATACAGGATCGTTTTCGTGCCTGAAACAATTGGCGCGATTGCGTATCTGAAGATAAATGAAGAGAAGATGAAGATGATCGACTTTGGTCTACAAATTACAACTGTCGGTGGTCCAGGTAATTTTCAAGTAAAACAGTCGTTCAGTGCCGACCATTTCATCAATTCGATAATCAAGAAAGTTTTAGATCGCAATCAAAAAGATTACGAACTAAAGCAATTCGACATTCACGGCAGTGATGAACGACAGTATTCGTCACCAGGTTTTAGAATTAACATGACGACGTTAGCCAAAGATATCTATTACACCTATCGTCAATATCACACTTCGCTAGACGACCTGAATTTCGTCAATGGCGAACAAATTGCCGAAACTTTTGATCTTTATGTGCAGGTGATTGACGAAATTGAAAAGTTGAAGATTTATGAGCGAGTCGAACCGCACGGTGAGCCGATGCTTTCAAAGCACGGCCTTTACGAGATATTTGGTGGGTCGCTGTTGCCAGATTTGAAAATTGCGCATCTTGACTTGGTTCTTTCTGTGTTGTTTTTGTCAGATGGGTTGTTGCCAACCACCGATATTGCGGCACGGCTTAAAGTTGAAGAGTCCGATATAGAAAAAGTATGCCAACTTTTGGTTTCTAAAAATATGCTCAAGGAGATTTGACGAGTGCGAGTTCTATTGTTTTCAGGCTCTCATTCCCGACACCTTTTTGTGCTCGCACAACTCTTGAAATTAGATGCGGAGTTCAGGGTTGTTGTAATGCAACGTGAATCGGTGATGCCCAAATCACCAGAAAACATCGCTGACCGTGATCGCGCAAATTTCAAGCGTCATTTCGAAAAGCGTTTCGAGATCGAGTCAGCTTCATTCGGAGAGTTGAACTATGAATCGACTTATTCAGGAATCGAAAAATTCGTTTGCGATTCAAACACGCTTAATTCAAAAGAAACTGTTGAGTTTGCAAGAAAGCAACCAAGTGATGTCTGCATAGTTTTTGGGTGCGATTTGATAAATGGAGAGCTGTTGCAGTCTTTGCCCAAGCTCTCATTGAATTTTCATTTGGGTCTATCACCTTGGTATAAAGGTTCAGCCACGCTGTTTTGGCCGTTTTATTTTATGGAGCCACAATGTGCCGGAATAACTATTCACAAGATTGTTGCGGCAGCAGACGCTGGTGAAATACTTCATCAGTCTGTCCCAGTTTTGAAAGCTGGTATGGGTATTCACGATGTCGGTGTTGCAACGGTGTTGCAAGGTGCCAACAACGTCGTGGAAGCACTCAAAAGACTGATCGCTGGAAACAATTTGATTTTCACTCCACAAAGAACTCTTGGCCGACTCTATTTGACGCGCGACTTCGAGCCACAACATTTGCGGGTTAACTACGATCTTTTTGACGATCGTATGGTTGACGAATATTTGAAAGGTCGACTTGGAACCAAGTCGCCAAAACTTATCGCGAATCTTTAGAATTCGTGAGTAGCGTGCAGGCATGTCAAATTCAAAGCCAAAAGTTGAAATTCCGAATACTCCTGCACCGGCGGGCCTAATTGTCGAAGACCTCGTGGTTGGTGAAGGTCAAGAGGCAGTGAGCGGCAAAAGTGTTTCGGTTCACTATGTCGGGGTTGCTTGGAGCACAGCGAAACAATTTGACTCTTCATGGGATCGCGATGAGCCGTTCGAATTTGGTCTTGGCGCCAGTCAAGTAATTGCCGGCTGGGACAAAGGCGTTGCTGGCATGAAAGTCGGTGGTCGGCGCAAACTTACGATTCCGCCAGACATGGGCTACGGCAGTCGCGGTGCCGGTGGCGTAATCAAGGGCAACGAGACGCTCGTCTTCGTCGTCGACTTGCTGAACGTTTTTTAATCGGCCGAAATTTGTTTTTTGCGATAGTGGTTGCGGCATAGCAACTCGTATCGCACAACATCGCCGAACAACGGTGCAATGGTGTTCTTGTCGGTATCACCGACCATCACCGTTTCACCTTCGAGCACAACCTTGTCGTTGACCAAACGAGCGTTGTTTGTCGCTCGTGCACCGCACCAGCACCGCGCTTCAACTTGCATTTCGATTCTCTGATCGGCGATTTCGAGCAGTCGACGCGTGCCTTCAAAGAGAAGACCTTTAAAATCGGTGATCAGCCCGAATGCATAGACGTCGACATGCAATTCGTCGACGATCAGCGCGAGTTGATCGCATTGATCCGTCGTGCAGAATTGTGCCTCGTCACAAACTATGAACTGCAAAGGCATTCTCGAAAGCGCCAATTCGAAAAGATTCAGCCCTGGCTCCATTTCAATCGCCGGCGTCGATACACCGAGTCGACTTGTAACTTGCCCGCCGTCGCGATCAAGTTTCGTCAGCAACAAACCAGCAAGACCACGGCTGGTTAGGTTGTGATTAATCTGCAAGGCAAGCGTGCTCTTGCCCGAGCCCATCGTGCCGTAGTTGAACCGCAGTGTCGCCATCTCAGGGCGAAACGCTACCTCGCGAGGCGTGTTAATGAAAAAGCGTGACGGCGAATTAAGGTAAATGTGTAATGACGCCGATCGAGCTCGCA
>DOHD01000074.1:6018-16635 GCA_003535455.1 Acidimicrobium sp. | reverse complement strand
TGTTTTGGTTAGCGCGAATGCTTGAGTCGGGTGATGACGCGCGATTCATTGCCAGGCGATTGATTATTTTGGCGAGTGAAGACATTGGCATGGCTGATTCGAATGCACTTGTCGTCGCAGTAGCGGCCGCGAATGCGCTCGAACATGTCGGTCTCCCCGAGGCGCAACTTAATTTGGCTCAGGCGGTCGTCTACTTGGCAACCGCACCAAAAAGCAATCGAGTCGCACTCGGCATTTGGTCGGCGCGCGAAGACATTGCGCGAGGTGTCTCGACTGAGGTGCCCGCACATCTGCGAGACGGCCATTACGAAGGCGCGCGCGAGTTTGGTCATGGTGTCGGTTATGAATATCCGCACGACGACCCGCGAGGTTGGGTCGAGCAGCAATATTTACCCGACGCGATGCCTGGTTCGCTGGGAGTCAAAGGTGATTATTACATGCCGTCTAATCACGGTGCCGAGCGAGCAGTCGCCGAAAAAATGAATAGCGTGAAGTCAATCGAACAAGCAATCGAACATTCGCAAACCGTGGACAAAAATCGATCATGATCAAAAAGCTGTTTTGGTTAACTCTTGGTATCGGGCTTGCCGTGCTTGGGTTCAATTTTTTTAAAAAAAGAGCTGCTGAGAATTTGAATCAGCGTCCGGGCAGTGAAATCGCCGACATGATTGTCGAAAAGCTGATTGAACTTTTTGACGTCCTCAAACAATTCATCCGAGGTTATTGGCAGGGATACTCGGGTGGCCAGATTGTCAACGACCGTGAACTTGAGAAGATCTTCGCCAACAAAACTCTTTTTGATCCTGATGCAGATTCGACAACAAGGCAATCGGATATTTCGTTGAACTAATCCTGGCGCTTTGCGTCTGATGTCGAATAGTAGGCTTGTCAATTATGGCTGCTGATATTCGCACGGCGAATGAACTCAGAGGTGCTTTCACGGGCTTTTTTGAGCAGCGCGGTCACACCAGGGTTGAGTCAGCCAGCCTGATTCCGCATGATCCGACAATTTTGTTCACGGTCGCGGGTATGGTGCCGTTCAAACCATTTTTTGTCGGCGATGAAGTTGCACCGTATAAGCGGGCAGTGAGCGTTCAAAAGTGTGCGCGAGCCGGAGGCAAGCACAACGATCTCGATGATGTTGGTCGAACCAAGCGTCACTGCGTTTTTTTCGAGATGCTCGGCAACTTTAGTTTTGGTGACTACTTCAAGTCCGACGCTATCCCTTGGAGTTGGGAGCTTGTCACAGAGGTCTTTGGATTTGACGGCGACCAACTTTGGATAACGGTTCACGAAAGCGATGATGAAGCCGAGCAGATTTGGCATGATCAAGTCGGTGTGCCGATGAATCGAATTCAGCGTCTCGGCGATGCCGACAATTTTTGGCAGATGGGCGAAACTGGGCCTTGCGGGCCATGCTCTGAAATACATATCGATCGAGGACCGGCATTCGGCCCGGACGGCGGCCCACTAAATGATCCGCAGGGAGATCGATTTTTAGAGTTTTGGAATCTCGTTTTCATGCAGTTCAATCAAGACAAATATGGCAGTCGCACCCCGTTACCAAAACCATCAATTGATACTGGCGCCGGCTTGGAGAGAATTTTGGCCTTGAAGCAAGGCAAAGATTCAATTTGGGAAACAGACGTTTTGTTTCCGATTATTGAACAAGCACAATCGGCGACATCCAAAAAATATATTGTCGGCGATTACGAAGATCGTTCTAGCTTCTCGTTGCGAGTGCTTGCAGAACATGCTCGCTCGGCAACGATGCTTGTAAATGACGGCGTCTTTCCGAGCAACGAAGGACGCGGATACGTATTGCGACGAATTTTTAGGCGCGCGGTGCGTCACGCGTATTTGCTCGGCACGGACAAATTGGTGATGCCAAAACTCGTTGAAACTGCCGTAGAGATAATGCAAGAGGCTCATCCGAGTCTCAAGACAAATCGAGATTTTATTCTCGGGGTGCTGACGAAAGAAGAAGAGAGTTTCAGGCAGACTCTGAAGAACGGGATTAATTTATTGGAGAACGAGTTCACCGCCATCAAGTCGTCCAAAAAGACGGCGACGCTGAGTGGCAAGAGTGCGTTTGTGCTTCACGACACGTACGGGTTTCCACTTGAACTAACTCAAGAGATTGCTGGCGAGCGCAGCATCGCAGTTGATATTGCTGAGTTCGAAACAGAAATGGATGCCCAGCGCACTCGGGCAAAAGCCGCTCGCAAAGGTGCCGCCACTGCCGACGAGACGCTGGCTCATTATCGACATTTGCTTGATTCGTACGGCCAGACCCGATTTGTTGGTTACGAATCTGATTCGAGTGCGGCAAAAGTGCTGTCGATCATCGCCTTGGATGATTCGCAGGTCGAAGTCTTTCTTGATGTGACTCCGTTTTATGCAGAAAGTGGCGGGCAGGTCGGCGATCGAGGTGTGATTCGTTGTTCCACCGGCGAGATCAAGGTGACCGACACCGTGTTTGCCCTGCCGGGACTTCGCAAACATATCGGCACACTCGCTGGTGACTTGCCGGCTGGCGCCGAGGTGACCGCGGCTATTGACATCGACCGACGCAACGCGACTAGAAAAAATCACACCGCCACCCATATATTGCACTACGCATTACGAAAAGTTTTGGGAGAACATGTAAAGCAGGCAGGCTCGCTCGTTTCGGCCGAAAGACTGCGCTTTGACTTCAGCCATTACGCGCCGGTTTCGAACATCGAAATCGAGCAAATTGAGCGCATTGCGAATGCCCAAGTTTTGAGCAACTCCGCCGTCAAAAATTATGAGACTTCTAAAGAAAAAGCCACGCAAGCGGGCGCCATCGCATTTTTCGGTGACAAATACGGCGATGTCGTGCGAGTTCTTGAAGCAGGCGACTCGATTGAATTATGTGGTGGCACCCATGCTCTTGCAACGGGCGATATCGGCTTGATCAAAATTGTAGAAGAGGGCTCGATCGGTTCGAATCTTCGACGCATCGAGGCTGTCACGGGTCAAAATGCAATTGATTATGTGATTTCGACGGCACGAACGATTCAAAAACTCAACGAACTTTTAGACACTAATTCTGCAGCGCTGATCGACGTTGTTTCGCGCAAGGTTGTCGAGGCCAAAGAATTAAACGACGAAATTAAGTCGTTGCGGTTGGCAGCCGCTCGCGGGCGCGCGACTGAATTGATCACAAAAAGTTTGAATGGCGTCGTTGTGCAACGGGTCGATCAATTGATGCCGGCTGATCTCAGAGAGTTGGCATTGGCTATTCGCGCAAACAAAGAGATCAAAGCGGTCGTTCTCGGAGGTGTCACACCGAGTGGTGGCGTGGCGTTGGTGGCGGCGACGGGCGCAGGGGTTACCACTCCTGCAGGAGAGTTAATCAGCCAAGCCGCAAAGTTGGTTGGTGGTGGTGGTGGCGGCAAAGGCGATGTCGCGACCGCGGGCGGCAAAAATGCGAGTGCACTCGATGAAGCTTTGCTCGCAGCCGTACAGGCAACAAGCAAACTTGCCTAATTTCGCAATGCGCAGCCTCGGCATCGATCTTGGTACGCGAAGAATAGGTGTGGCAATGAGTGACAGCAGCGGGACAATTGCATCACCCTTGACCGTTGTGACGAGATCTGCAAGCCATCACCAAGACCACAAAAAAATTCAAGAGTTGATAGACGAATACGAAGTTGAATGTGTAGTCGTCGGAATGCCGTTGAGCATGTCGGGCAAGATCGGGCCGGCGGCGAAGAGTGCGCAAGACGAAATTGAAGAAATGAAGTCTGCGCTCAGCGTTCCCGTTTACTCACATGATGAGAGGCTGACATCGAAAACCGCAAATGAATCGATGATTCAGGCAAACATGAAAGCACAAGCGCGACGTCGAATAGTCGACAAAATCGCCGCTGCCGTGATGCTGCAGGGCTGGCTCGATCATGTCGATCGGAACAAGATATGAAGAATGGCGACGCTAAAGAGTGGAAAGAAGATCCATGGGATGGCCCCGATGCATGGGGAAGCAGCGACTTCGAAGAAATAGGCAATGAACGTCGTCCTGATCCGCGGATTGTATTCATCACTCTTGCAGTGGTGATGACGATTGTCGTATCGCTTGTTGTTGTTGGTCTTTGGTATTTGAGGCAATTAAACCCGCCTGATTCGGTCGACGGAATAGCTCAGGTGGCGACAAATTTTACGGTCAATCAAAATGACTCGGTCGCAAGCGTTAGTCGTCGTTTAGAAGACGAAGGGTTCATTGTGAACTCTAGGGTTTTTCAGTTTTATGTTTCGCGAAATGGGGGCATTGACCTTCAGCCGGGCTATTACTTGTTGACGCCACGAAGTCATGTAGGCGAGATCATGAAGGCGTTGAATACGAGCCCGTCTGCAACTTTTACAAAAGTTACATTTCCTGAAGGTTTCACGGTCGCCAAAATGGCGACTCGCATTGAAGAAAAGACTTCTCGAATAACCGCACAAGAGTTTTTGACAACTGCGAGCAACCCAGACTTTGTTTCAAGTTTTGGTCCGAATGATCCGAGTCGATTAGACGGCGCAGATTTCAGATTAGAAGGTTTGTTGTTTCCTGATACTTATCAGGTGTCGGGTGATGAAGCGGCGTCGGCTGTTATCGATCGGATGTTGCGTCTCATGGAGCGAGTCGGTGTGCAAGAAGGTCTTGACCAAGCAAAAGTTAAAACTGGACGCTCGCCCTACGAAGTTTTGATTATCGCCTCGCTAATTGAACGCGAGGCCAAACTCGAGATAGATCGCGCAAAAATTGCACGAGTCATTTACAACCGTCTTGATCGAGGTATGCCTCTGCAAATTGATGCAACTCTCTATTACAACGCACCCGAAGGTGCATCATTCAGTGATTTGAAGGCGATTGATAGCGCATACAACACGTATTTATCGACAGGTTTGCCGCCAACTCCAATTGCTAATCCTGGTCGTGCATCGATTCGCGCTGCATTGAATCCGGCACCAAATCCGCCACTTAGCGACCCGATATGCAAAGGCATAAAGCAGGCGTCGAATTGTGCCTACATTTTTTATGTGTTGAGTGATTCCAAGGGTGGACATACGTTTGCCGCAACGATTCAAGATCACGAGAGAAATGTTGAAGCAGCGCGCGCAGGCGGGTTTTTGCCATGACGAACAACCAGTTCAACTCAAGCACCCGATTGGCGGCAATTATCGGAAATCCTGTCGCGCAGAGTTTGTCGCCAGCGATACACAACGCAGTTTTTAGAGCACTAAAAATTGATTGGGTCTACCTGGCTTTTTTGGTCGAGTCCGGAAAAGTCCGAGGTGCACTCGATGCCATGTCGGTGCTTGGTATCGCCGGCTACTCGGTGACGATGCCGCATAAAAACGAAGTAGCAAAAATAGTGAGTGAGATCGGTGAGGTTGATGAGGTCGTTCGTCTAACGAATGCGGCGAATACCGTGATGCTGCAGGGTGACGGCAGGATTTGTGCGACTAATACAGATGGTCAAGGCGCCTGCAACGCAATCGAGGCGATGACCTCACAGAAAATCGCCAAATGTAGAGCATTCGTGGTTGGCGCAGGCGGCACGGCTGCGGCAGTTGTGTATTCGTTGATAAAGAATGGCGCTACTGAAGTGGTCATATCGAATAGAACACCAAAAAATGCCGAACAAATCGCTCAAAACTACGACAACTGTCGTGTTAGCCGAGACATTGAAGCCGATATAGCAAGTGTGAATTTGATAATCAACACGACGCCCGTTGGTTTCAGCCCAGAGGCCGCGACGCGTGGCAGCGAAGCCCAGTCTCCGATTGATGTCGCTCTGATCGGTTCGACTCAAACCGTTCTCGATGCGGTCTATCGTCCTCTAGAAACCAACTTATTGCGCGCTGCAAAAAATGCCGGCGCACAAACAGTTGATGGTTTAGAAATGCTTGTGCACCAGGCTGCTTTACAACAGCAATTTTGGTTGGGTCAAAGTGGCGATACGAGTTTGATGCGCAGTGCGGCACTCAATAATCGTTAGTGGCTTAACCTCAGAGGTAGCCTGATATTTATGCTTCGATACCTAACAGCGGGCGAAAGCCATGGTCAAGCTTTAGTCGTTATCGTCGAAGGCTTGCCGGCCGGCCTGCAGGTGACCGCGCAAGATATCAGCAATGAGCTTGCCCGCCGCCGTCTTGGCTACGGTCGCGGGCCGCGACAGAAATTTGAACAAGATGAAATAGTTTTGTTGGGCGGCATTCGTCACGGCCGAACGCTCGGTTCGCCTGTTGCGATCGAAATCAAAAATAGCGAGTGGTTTCGCAGCGATGTCTGGCACGAAGAGATGTCGCCAGAGCCTGGCAAGACAAAAAAACCGTTGACACAGCCGCGACCGGGGCATGCAGATTTGACGGGGATGCAAAAATACGGTTTCGACGACGCTCGCGACGTGCTCGAGCGTGCCAGCGCGCGTGAAACTGCCGCACGAGTTGCAGCTGGGGCGTTGGCAAAACTTTTGTTGAAAGAAATCAATGTCTCGATCTTTTCGCATGTTTTGCAATTGGGTTCGGCACGAAGCGAGAATCTGGTTAGACCTCAAATTTATGATCTAGAACAAATTGACGAGTCGCCGGTGCGATGTTTCAATGCTCAAGCAGAAGCCCAAATGATTGCTGAAATCGAGAGTGCGGCCAAGGAAGGCGACAGTTTGGGCGGCATCGTCGAAGTTTTGGCATATGGCATGCCGATTGGTCTCGGTAGTTATGTTCATTGGGATCGTAAACTCGACGGATTGTTGGCTCAGGCGATCATGAGTATTCAAGCGGTCAAGGGTGTCGAAATCGGTGATGGTTTTGAAGTTGCTGCCCGCCGTGGCAGCAACGCGCACGATGCAATAATCTGGAACGAATCAGCCGGTAAATATTCGCGTGAAACGAGCTTGGCCGGCGGCACCGAAGGTGGCATGTCGACGGGCGAGATGTTGGTTGTTCGGGCGGCAATGAAGCCACTCGCTACTTTGAACCGACCGACACTAAAAACCGTTGACACGGTGACGAAGCAAGAAACCGTTAGTTTCAAAGAACGCACCGATGTGACTGCGGTGCCGGCGATGGGAGTTGTCGCCGAGACAATGGTCGCGCTTGTTTTGGCCCAAGAGGCACAGCGAAATTTTGGTGGTGACAGCGTTGAAGACTTCGTGCGAAACGCAAACGGTTTCGCCAAGCGAATAAATTGAGCCCGGTTTTTGTCGTGTCGTCAGAACCCTCGTCAAAGTCCGAACAAAAGTCGCTTATCGTCTTGGTCGGCTTGATGGGGTCGGGCAAAACTACAGTTGGTCGCGAACTTGCGCAAAAGTTGCAACTTAAGTTTGCCGACTCTGACGAATTGGTAGAAAAAAGCGCAAAATTGTCCGTTCGCGAGATCTTCTCTGACAAGGGTGAAACCGAGTTTCGGCGGCTTGAAACCGAAGCGTTAGTCGTTGCTTGCGCCAGCACCGAGGCGATGNNGCGATGGTGCTTGCGGTTGCAGGTGGTGCGGTCGTCTCAGAGTCGAATCGAAATCTCCTTGTTCGGCGTGCTCGGTGCATTATTTGGCTCGATGCACCAACCGCGACATTGGTTGCCCGTACGGGTCGAGCCAAGCATCGTCCGCTTCTTGATGGTGACCCAGTGGGTGCGTTGACAACCATGCGTTCCAGTCGCGAAAATTTTTATCAACAGATTGCAACACATAAAATTGCAACCCAATCTCTGTCAGTCGCTCAGGTCGTTGAAGCTGTGGTCGGTCTTTGTGGTTTGTCGAATAGTTTGACTGTAAACAAATGACGTCGCACAAGATAAACGTCGCACTCGGCGAGCGTTCTTATTCTGTGATTGTCGGTCACGGCGTGATCAACAATATTGACGATTTCGTGCCGAAAATGGCCAAACGTGCAGTCGTGGTAACTCAGAAAAATATCTCAATTCAACCCACATTGAAAATCGAAAGCACGACTGTATTTATCGGCGACACAGAAGAGCATAAATCTTTGACGACAATTGAGATGCTCGCCCAAAAGTTCGCCGAGTTTGGTTTGACGAGAAACGACGTTGTAGTTGGTGTCGGTGGTGGCATGGTCACCGATGTCGCTGGCTTCGCGGCCGCAAGTTGGCATCGGGGCACGCCGGTTGTGCATGTGGCGACTTCGCTAGTCGGAATGGTCGATGCATCTGTTGGTGGAAAGACCGGGGTTAACATCGAATCAGGCAAAAACTTGGTCGGTGCATTCTGGCAACCACTTGGCGTGATCTGCGATCTTGACGCTCTGAAGACATTGCCACCGCGTGAAATGCGCTGTGGACTCGGTGAAGTCGCCAAATATCACTTCTTGACGGGCGATGACCTTCTTGAACTCGAAATGTCGGCGCGTATTGCAAGGTGTGTCGAGATCAAGGCAAAAATCGTTTCGGAAGACGAGCGCGAAAGTGGCGGTCGTGCGTTACTCAATTATGGACACACACTTGCCCATGCACTGGAGCGTTCGAGCAATTTCTCGATGGCGCATGGCGAGGCTGTGGCTGTCGGCATGATTTTTGCGGCACATCTAGCTCACGCGATGAAACGCATTTCGCAAGATCGCGTCGACGAGCATTATTCGGTGATCGGTGACGCTTACGGGCTGAAAGTCAAGCCAGACGAAACTATTGATCGGCGAAAGTTGATTCAATTGATGCATCTCGACAAGAAGGCGATATCGGGGCTCACATTTGTTCTAGACGGGCCATCGGGCATAGAAGTCGTCAGTGGTGTTAGCGAGGCCCACTTAGAACAAGCCTTCGACGCCATGCAACTTAGCGAGAACTAATCTCTTTATCATGGTCAAATCAAGCGCGCAGACAGTTTTGGTTTTAAGTGGTCCGAACTTGAATTTGCTCGGTCAACGAGAACCAGAAATTTACGGTACAGATTCGCTTGACGATCACATGCGACGGGTCACCCAGACAGCGCAACAGTTGGGCTTGCAAATTGAAGTTGTCAGCGCTCAAGGCGTCGCAGAACTTGTGACTGCGATTCATTCAGCTCGGGGTCGATGTGCGGCCATCATTATCAACCCCGGTGCACTAACTCACTTTGCCTGGAGTTTGCATGACGCTTTGGCAAGTTTTGCCGGGCCAATTGTCGAAGTTCACCTTTCAAACCCAACCACGCGTGAACCTTGGCGTCACGAAAGTGTTGTCGCGCCCGTTGCGTCAGGTTCAATCGCGGGTTTTGGTGCCGACTCATATGTATTTGCGGTTCACGCAATCGCGACACTTTTGGCAAAGAAGAAATAGTCGTCGTGACATCAGGCGCCAAAGAAGCAGCGCACACTTTGTTTTCGCCGCTTGTCGTTGCTGGTCGCGACCAATTGGCTCGAAAAGAGATGCAACTTCTTGCCAACGACGTTGAGTGCAGTTTGCTGGTTGTCGATTTGAACAACATTCGGTGGTTGACAGGCTTCACTGGTTCTGCCGGTACGTTGATCGTCAGACCCGATGACATGGTGCTCGTGGTCGACGGACGCTACGGCGATCAAGCCCGCGAGCAATTAAAAAACTCTCAGGCGAGTTGTACGGTGATCGAGGGCAGAAGCGCTCTTGCGCTCAAGGACGCACTAGCAAGCGCAACCAAATCGTTGAAGCATATTTTTTATGACGCGAACGAACTGACTGTCGGTCAGCTAGAAGCGATGAAAGACCAATTGTCGACAGAACTAAGAAAAATTGCACCAGTAATACCAAAATTACGGCGGTGTAAAACCGAACCGGAAATTGAGCGTATGCAGCTTGCCGCCCTTGCAACAGATAAGGCACTTGCCGAAGTTGTGCCGATGTTGTCACAGGGTCTTACTGAACGCGACATTCGTGATGAACTCGATTATCGAATGCGTCGACATGGGGCAGAGTTCACAAGTTATGACACGATTGTTGCCAGCGGCCCAAATGCTGCACGGCCACACCATCGTCCCGTTGGTCGACGAATTGAAATTGGCGACAGCGTCGTAATCGATGTTGGTGGACTCGTCGACGGTTATCACTCTGACATGACACGCACCTTTTTGATCGGCGATGTTGATCCGATCTTGAGCGAAATGCACGAGGTTGTGAGCCAGTCGCAATTGTTGGGCCTCGCTCGTGTCAAAGCGGGTGTCTTGGCGCAGGACGTTGACAAAGCATGTCGTGATTTCATCGCTGCGGCGGGATATGCGACTGAATTTACGCACAGCACTGGTCACGGTGTGGGTCTACAAATTCATGAAATGCCATGGGTGCGAAGCGGCTTTGCCGAACCACTTGAAGTTGGCGAGGTGGTAACCGTCGAGCCTGGCGTCTATCGTGAAGGGCTCGGTGGCGTGCGAATAGAAGACTTGGTCGTCGTTACGCAGACAGGCTGCCGAATTCTTACCTCAAGCAAAAAGGATCGACAGTGCCTGCAATTACAACCAACGACCTAAAGAACGGCATCACCCTCGAGATTGACAACGGGCTTTTCACCGTTGTCGACTTTCAACATGTCAAACCTGGCAAAGGTGGCGCGTTTGTGCGAACCAAGCTTCGCAATTTGCGCACAGGCAATATTCTTGAGCGCACATTCAATGCTGGTGTGAGAGTAGAGCAGGCGATACTCGATCG
>DOHD01000074.1:1784-6013 GCA_003535455.1 Acidimicrobium sp. | reverse complement strand
CTTGGTGACGCTTCTGACTATTTGGTCGAGGGAGCCAAGGCGATTATTGCTCAATATAAAGACGAGATAGTCAGTGTTGAAATCGCTGTAACCGTCGAGCTCAATATCGCCGAAACCGAACCTGGCATTCAAGGCGATCGTGTCTCTGGGGCGCGTAAACCGGCGACTCTTGAAACCGGCAAAGTTATTCAGGTGCCCTTGTTTGTAAACATTGGTGACCGAGTCAAGGTTGATACACGCTCTGGCGAGTACATAACGAGAGTTTGATGTCATCGCCCCGCAAGAACACAGTAGGGGATGACAATCGCAGCACTGCTCGCGAAAGAGCGGTGCATTTTTTGTATGAAGCCGAAACTCGCAATATAAAAGTTGGCGAAGTCATCAAGACACAAATCTTGTCGGTGGATGACTTGGTCACGATGTTGGCGAGCGGTACCGAATCAAAGCGTCAAGAAACCGACGAACTGATCACAGAGTTTTCACATACGTGGACGATTGCGCGCATGCCGGCGATCGACCGCAACATCTTGCGACTCGCAATTTTTGAATTGATCGATCGACCCGAAGTGCCGGTTGCCGTTGTGATAAATGAAGCGGTTGAGTTAGCCAAGAGGTTCTCGACCGAAGAATCTGGTAAATATGTGAATGGCATACTTTCGGCGATAGCAAAAAGGGTGCGTGTTTAGAAAATAAAAGGGTGGGCGTACGAAAAAGTTTCTGAACAGCCTTCGGTTTCGACTGACGCAGATCACTGTTTGGCAGACTGCGACTGCGTCGGCGATCGGGCTGCTGTTCACATACTTGGCGGGTCTCAGTATTGAAATGCATAGGGGGTTGAACACCTCGGCATATGATTTCGGTTTATACGACCAGGGCATCTGGTTGTTGTCGAGGTTCAACAACCCGTTCGTCACGCTGATGGGCAGAAACTTATTTGGTGACCACACGAGTTTTATTTTGCTCTTTTTGGTGCCTTTTTATTGGCTGATCAGCTCAAGTTCTTTTTTATTTGTTGCTCAATCGCTGTTTATTGCGGCAGGTGCAATACCTATTTTTTTATATACACGCAGGCGACTTGAGAGCGAAGGTGTGGCATTTGTTTTTGCCGTCGTTTATTTGATTCATCCTGCAACAGTGTGGATTGGTCTTGAAAACTTTCACCCCGATTCATTTCTGGGATTGCTGGTAGGCATCGCAATCTATTCGGCGCTCGAGAAGCGATGGCGATTGTTCTTCGTGTCCGTATTGCTCAGCCTCAGCGTTAAAGAAGATGTTGCGCTCGTAATTATCCCGTTGGGCATTTGGGTTGCATTCAGAAGAAATCTTTTGGTTGGGTTGACCACCGTGGCCCTGTCATTTTGGTACATGATCTTGGCGATCTTCGGTTTTCAGCGGGGCATCAATGGCGTTTCATTCAGAAATAGTTGGCGCATCCCATTCGGGGGCTTGGGCGGCTTGTTCAAGACGACATTTTCTGAACCAACGAAATTGATCTCACATCTGGTGAGCGAATCGCGACCTTTTTATTTGCTGCAGATGTTTCTGCCTTTCGCGTTCATCTTCGCCGTATTTCCAGAAGTTGCCGCTATTTCAATTCTCGTAATAGGGCTGAATATCTTGAGTACGTTTTGGTATCAATTCCACATTGAATATCATTATTCGTTCGTGGCGGTACCAGCGCTCGTTTTCGGCACCGTGTATGCGATTGGGCGAATGCCGCGCAAGACGCATAATTGGCTCGTCGGATTTTGTCTTTTTGCCAGCATCATCACCGCATTTTTGTGGTCGCCGTTGCCGGGGGCACGTACGAATGTCGCCTATAACGGGTCGAGTCACGAGATGGTAAAAGCAGCATCCGAGGCAATCGGCAAGATTCCAAAATCTGCAGTCGTCAGCGCGTATCACCCATTGACCGCTCAAATGGCACGCCGTGAGAGAATTTATGCGTTTCCGGTGCCATTCAAACGCGCACTGTATGGTTTGGATGTTTTTGCTTCTGGCGATGTATTGCCTTTCGCAGACGAAATTGAGTTCGTAATCTTGCCTGTGACTATGGACGATGAGACTGCCAAAGTTTGGTCGATCGTTTCACCGCGCTTTGAGGTCGCCTACGCCAATTCATGGTGGGTCGTCTATCAAAGGTCTTCGAAATAACCGTCCCGAGTTCGGGCGCTGCTATATTGTGGTGCGAAGTCAAAAGTAATTCACCGTCAAATGAGTCCTGTGAGGCTCGAACGGATAGGAAACATGAGTAAATCTGCGAGTTCTAGTACGTCGCGCGAAGCGATGACTGCGGCCGATGTGCGTCGCGCAATTGTTCGAATCGCCCACGAAATAGTCGAGCGCAACCACGGCGTGGTCGGCTTGGCCATCGTCGGATTGCAACGCGGTGGCACGTGGCTTGGTGAAGAAATCGCCGCTCAAATCAACAAAATTGAATCTGAAGTCTCGGTTCCTGTTGGTGCACTTGATGTCAGTCTGCATCGCGACGATATTTCTCTGCGGCCGGTCTCGCTAGGGGCGATCAGCAATATTCCATTCGATTTATCTGGTGCAACGGTTGTTCTCGTTGATGATGTTCTGTATACGGGGCGCACCGTGCGAGCGGCAATGGAGGGTTTAAATAATTATGGAAGACCGCGGGCTGTGCAACTCGCAGTTCTGGTTGACCGCGGCCATCGTGAATTGCCGATTCGCCCTGATTTTGTCGGCAAAAATTTGCCAACTCACCGAGGTGATGATGTGTCGGCGACACGTGACGGTGTCTTCGTCACCCCCAATTCAGAGGACAAGTCATGAAACACCTGCGCTCAATCGACGAACTCGGCGTTG
Organism: Acidimicrobium sp.; assembly: GCA_003535455.1. Taxonomy (GTDB): domain Bacteria; phylum Actinomycetota; class Acidimicrobiia; order Acidimicrobiales; family Ilumatobacteraceae; genus BACL27. The sequence goes on along the minus strand of DOHD01000074.1, from coordinate 3,181 downwards.
ATGGTCTTGTCGATCTATTGCAGCTCACAGATCATATGGCCGAGATCAATCAGCGCCCGGTGCCAAAGGTGCCGGCACTTCGCGGGCGAACTGTCGCCAGTTTATTCTTCGAAGATTCAACACGTACACGCTTGAGTTTCGAGACCGCTGCCAAGCGTCTATCTGCCGACACGATGACATTCAATGTCTCTACTTCAAGCGTCAACAAGGGCGAGTCGCTTCGCGACACGGTGGCGACGATCACCGATATGGGAGTCGACGCATTTGTGGTGCGACACAAGTCGGTAGGTATCCCGTGGCAGATAAGTCAGTGGACAACAGCATCGATCATCAACGCAGGCGACGGCGCACATCAGCACCCGACCCAAGCACTTGTAGATTGCTACACAATTCGTGAGGCTACACACGTGCAAAATTTTGCCGGAATGAAAATTGCGATAGTCGGGGACATCAAACACTCGCGTGTCGCTCGAAGCAACATCCAAGCGTTCACACTTCTCGGGGCAAGCGTCGTTCTTGTTGCGCCTCCAACATTGTTGCCTCCAGATGTCTCGCACTGGCCCGTAACTGTGTCGCATCAATTAGATGACATCATCGGCGGTGTCGATGTGCTTTATATGTTGCGCTTGCAAAGCGAGCGTATGGCTCAAGGACATGTGCCAACACTGCGCGAATACAGCGAACAATATGGTCTAACTCAAAAACGAGTGCAAGCACTCAAGTCTGATGCGATAGTTATGCACCCCGGACCGATGAATCGTGGCGTTGAGATGCAAATCGACCCGTCAGATGTCAAGAACTCTTTGATTCATCGACAAGTCGCCAACGGCGTCTCAGTGCGAATGGCAGTGCTGTTCAAATTGCTCGGCAGCGGTTCGAATCTTGGAGGCCAAGCATGAGCAAGTCGCTGGTGATCAAAGGTGGCACGATCGTCAATCGAGATTCGCAAGTTGTCGGCGACGTCAAAATCGAAAACGGTCGCATTGTGGAAATCGGCAAAAATCTCAAAGGCGAAATGCAACTCGATGCTTCAGGCTGCATCGTCAGCAGTGGGTTCGTAGATCTGCACGCGCATTTGCGTGAACCAGGCAAAGAAGAAGCTGAAACGATCGAGACCGGCAGTCGCGCGGGCGCCCTTGGAGGCTATACGGCACTTGTTGCCATGCCGAACACCGATCCGCCACAAGATTCTGTAGCGGTAATCGATTTTGTTCGTGAGCAAGGCAAACGCGCCGGTTTGGTCGATGTTGTGCCAAGTGGCTGTATCACCCTCGGTCGACAAGGCGAATCACTTGCACCAATGGCTGAGTTGGCCTCGGCAGGAGTCACGCTTCTTACTGATGACGGCAACGGTGTGCAAGATGCCGCTTTGATGCGTCGTGCGCTTGAATATGCCA
>DOHD01000074.1:0-1755 GCA_003535455.1 Acidimicrobium sp. | reverse complement strand
CCAGGCTGGCCATCAATCGCCGAAGAACTGATGGTTTTTCGTGACATCGAGTTGGTGCGCATAACCGGCGCGTCGATGCACTTTCTTCATTTGTCTACCGAGCGCAGCGTCGAACTTGTTCGTGCCGCAAAACGCGACGGGTTGCCGATTACTGCCGAAGTGACCCCGCATCACTTGTCGTTGACACAAGAATTGCTGGCGAGTTACAACCCTGTTTACAAAGTCAACCCACCGTTGCGGTCGATTGCCGACATTCAAGCACTGAAGGCTGGATTACGCGACGGCACGATTGATGCAATCGCAACAGATCACGCCCCGCACCCGCGTCGCGACAAAGAAATGTCGCTAGATATGGCGCCACCCGGCATGTTGGGTCTCGAAACGGCTTTGGGTGTGGTGTTGGCCGAAGGTGCCTGTGAAATTCGTGATGTAGTTGCGTTGATGAGTTGGAACCCCGCGAAAATAGCCCGAATCGACGATGAGCATGGCCGTGATGTTGTCGCGGGAGCAAATGCAAACCTTTGTGTGTTTGATCCTCAACTAACTTGGAGAGTCGACCCCGAGCGACTTGCCAGCAAGAGCATCAACACTCCGTATATCGGCCGAACACTTCGAGGTCGGGTAAGGCACACAATTTTCAAAGGAACCCCTACAGTGATTGACGGTCAAGCACAGCGATGACACGCAATATTCGACCAGCTCTTCTCGTGCTTAAAGACGGTTCAATATTTGAGGGCGAAGCGATCGGCGCAAACAGCTCTGAAATTTCGTTGCCGACCATCGCACGTGGTGAGGTTGTTTTTCATACAGCACTTTCTGGTTATCAAGAAATCTTGACCGACCCTTCATATGCGGGCCAGATAATCACGTTCACTACGCCACATATTGGCAACTATGGCACAACAGCTTTAGACAACGAATCATCCAAGATTTTTGCACGGGGGGTGATCGTGCGTGAACTCGCGCGACGACGCAGCAACTGGCGAAGCGACGATTCACTCGATTCATTTCTGAAGCGCCATGAAATTTCTGGCATAGCGGGCATTGACACGCGAAGACTGACCCGCGTGTTGCGCGAATCGGGCGCCATGGCTGGTGCATTCGGCACGGCGAGCGAATCTGAACTACGCAAAGCTGTTGCCAGCGAAAAGGGCACGGCGGGTCGCAATTTGATTGCGCAGGTGACGACGACGAAGAGTTTTATTCACGGTTCAGGCAAGTTCAAGGTTGTTGCTTTTGATTTTGGAATCAAGACTACGATTTTGAATTGCTTGGCAGAATTTGCCACCGTGCACGTCGTGCCAGCGACCACGACAGCGAGCGACGTGATGGCATTGGCGCCAGACGGCATTTTTCTTTCGAATGGTCCCGGTGATCCAGAGATGGTGCATGGCGCCCCGGCGATGATTCGAGAATTGCTCGGCACGGGTGTGCCGATGTTCGGTATCTGTCTCGGACACCAGCTGATGGCCCTTGCTCTTGGCGGCAAGACATTCAAGTTGCCATTCGGACACCATGGGGCAAATCATCCGGTGCGCAACATCGCTACCAAAACGGTTGAGATCACGAGTCAAAATCACAATTTTTGTGTCGACGCAGACTCATTGGCGAAAAAAGCCGAAGTGACTCATATCAATTTGAACGACAATACGAACGAGGGCATGCGCGTGCTCGGAGCAAACGCTTTCAGCGTGCAGTATCACCCCGAGGCGGGGCCAGGGCCCCATGACAGCCGCTATTTGTTCGGCGAATTCG
>DOHD01000088.1:2147-2949 GCA_003535455.1 Acidimicrobium sp. | reverse complement strand
GTTCGCAATCAATGAACACCGGCACGAGGCGATTTTGCACAATCGGGTTCACCGTTGTCGGAAACCCGGCCGCAAGCGTGATCACCTCATCACCATCGACCAACGCGCGATCACCAAGACGCTCTGACTTCAGGGCCGAGACCGCCAACAGGTTCGCCGATGAACCCGAGTTGCAAAGCATTGCATGCTTTACCCCCATCACTTTGGCGAACTCTTCTTCAAACTCGTGGGCGTATCGTCCCGTTGTCAACCAAAAGTCAAGCGACGAGTCGACAAGATTTCGCAATTCATCACCGTCAAAAACTTTTCCCGACACCGGTATCTGTGAAATGCCGCCCAAAAACGGCTTCTTCGAAAACGCCTCGTCGTAATACTGAGCCGTTAGATCGAGAATTTGCTGGCGCAATGCGTCTTTTTTTGCATCACCATTGTCGCTCGCCATGATCTACAAATCTAACGGATTAACGTGTCGGCTTCGTGACCAGTCTGCGCGATACGCAGGTTTCCATCCGCGTCACGCTCAAGCATCGTGATACTGCAATTGTCAAGGCTGCGAATCACGAGCCGATCGTCACTAGTCAGAGCACCAATTACTGCGTTGATCGCGATGAAGTGCGAAAAGATCACCGTGCTGGTTTCAAGCGACCGCACAAACTTCACAACCGAATCTCGAAATACAACATATTCGCTACCCAAATCAGCCCAAGTTCCTTGCATCGCTACTCGCAGCCAATCAACGCGACCCGACATCTCGACACCACTCGGCGACGGAATCTCTGCAACCTCAGCACAAACTCGCACT
>DOHD01000088.1:0-2142 GCA_003535455.1 Acidimicrobium sp. | reverse complement strand
GTTGCCCAGCAAAAACTAGTTCAAGTTTCTTTGCCGCATCTTTGGCTTGAGCACGGCCGAGATCGTCTAGACCCGGGTCGACGGCCGTGTCCCAACCTGCCGAAGCACGACCGTGTCGCACCAAGGCAATTTTCACAGCCATCAAACTCGACCCAAACTATTCGAACAACCAGCGGTCACGCGGTGGCCCAGTCTCGCCGACCTTGATGAAATATTCGGTGCCAAATGCAAGTTCAAAAATCTCGTCGGTCATATTCAGAAAAAAAGAAGTGTCGGTGATCTGACTTCGATGACAGGCGATCGCCAATTTTTTCTGCGAACAGTATTTACGCACATCGACTTGATGCGATATCACGCTTTCTGGTTCGCCCATCGGGTTGCCGTCGTCGGCGGGCGCATCTGGGTCAAAATCACCGATGCCCTCCGTCTCGCTGACAATCTCAGGATTATTCATCGCCATGTCACGCATTCGCCGAAATGCATCTCGATTCGTTGTCATCTGAAAGATATTCGGTGTGCCGGCGATTTCAGCGGCGCGCATGCCAACTTTGTATACGGCAATGTGATCGGGATGCCCATAATTGCCGTGCCAGTCATAAATTGTTGTTGCGTCGGCCTTTTCTTCTTGCAAAATCTTCGCCAACTTTTGTGCCGCCGTCTCGACATCTGCATTGATGAACGCAGCCGGGTCACTGTTTTGTGACCAACCTGTCATGCCCGAATCTTTATAGCCGAACATCTCAAGTCGCGCCACACCTAAAACTTTCGCCGACGCCGCAACTTCTTTTGCCCGACGATCGGCAAGTGTCTCGCCCGGTTCTAAATCTTGTGGCACTTCGCCATGCGCGCCGTCAGTGGCTACAACGAGCACAACGCGATGACCCTCGGCGGTTGCCCGCGCAATGGTGCCGCCAGTTGCCAAACACTCATCATCTGGGTGNNGCGTGAAAACAAACGAGCGTCGCCATAAATCTATTTCACCCTCGCACTCTGTTTGACAACGCCACGCGCAATCAGGTCGTCGACATTTTTGACGCCCCATGATTGCAGCACTTCGCGCGTATTTTCTCCCGCAGAAACGGGCCCATGAGACACTGCCCCGTGCGTGCGCGAAAATCTGGGCGCCGGCGCGGGTTGCACAACACCGTCAATTTCAATAAAAGTTTCGCGCGCCACATTATGCGGATGCTTTGCCGCCTCGCTCATCGTCAACACCGGCGCAAAACAAACATCCGTGCCTTCCATGATCTGACACCATTGCGCCTGCGACTTGGTCACGAAAACTTCCGTCAAACGTTTCTTCAACTTCGGCCACATCGTGCGATCTTGTTGGTTGCCAAACTCGGCGTCACTTGCCAAGCCGGTCAATTGCAACAACTGCGCATAGAACTGCGGCTCAATCGAACCAATTGATACATACTTTCCGTCACTGCATTTATAAACGTCGTAGAAGTGGGCGCCGGTGTCGAGCATGTTGGTGCCACGCGCATTTTCGTCATGCATGCCGATGTTTTTGAAGCCCCAAAACATCGACATCAAAATTGCCGAACCGTCGACCATCGCCGCATCAACAACCTGACCAGCCCCGCTCTTTTGAGCATCGAGTAACGCGCAAACAACGCCATATGCCAGCAACATTCCGCCACCGCCAAAATCGCCGACCATATTTAGAGGCGGCACAGGCGCCTCGCCTGCACGCCCAAAATGCGCGAGCGCACCAGCCAGCGCGATGTAATTAATGTCGTGCCCAGCAGAGTTTGCGTACGGCCCGTCTTGACCCCACCCAGTCATTCGTCCGAACACAAGTTTTTTGTTTCGCGCAAGACAAATGTCTGGCCCAACACCGAGTCGTTCCATTACACCGGGTCGAAATCCTTCGATCAAAGCATCTGCGCGCTCGACAAGTTGCAACAGCGCTTCAACACCATCGGGTTGTTTCAAGTCGATCGCGATATTTTTTCGTCCGCGCTGCATCACGTCCCAATTTGCGTTGCTACTGGTCGCATCGCGCACCGCTTGCACGCGCTCAACACGCACAACCTCGGCACCCATGTCGCTGAGCATCATCGCCGCAAACGGCCCCGGCCCAATACCGGCGATTTCAATTATCTTGTAGCCCGCCAACGGGCCGCGCGACGCACT
>DOHD01000178.1:36512-41221 GCA_003535455.1 Acidimicrobium sp. | reverse complement strand
CCAACGCGCGGCAGATCTTTAAGCGATTTCGGCACGACAACTCGATGAGCAAACACGACATCACGACCATCGGCGCTGACTTCACGCTCGACATTATGGTTGACCAGATTTTCGGGTTCGTCGTTGTCGACACCCAACTTGTGCCAAATCTGCATCGCTTGGCTTCCGGTGCCCTGCTTTTCAAACAGTTCGGGCATCAACTTGTAGCCGTCATTGTCCACCGGCGAACGCCACAAACACAGCTCTAAAGGCTTGATCAACATGTTTTCAAATTTCGACAAATTCTTATTTGTGTCACCAACCGTTTTCTTGGCACGCGATGTTGCGCTTTGTTTTGCCTGCGGCTTTGCCCGCGGCTTTTGCTGCAATTCGACTTGATCCCACGCCTCACAATGATTTTTCGGTGCATACCAATGTTCGCTCTTTAGTCGCCAAAAAATATTTAGGTGAACCTCGCTTTGTTTCGATGCGACCACTCGACACGGCAATTCAAAAAGTTTCGACGACCTCTCGGCCACACTCCAAGCGGGCAAAGTTCCACGTTTGGTGACCACGCCATCCACCAACAACTCAAAACTCGCCAAATACTTTTTGGTACCAACGAATGACTGGCGATTGGTCACCAAAATCTTGGTTCGACTTCCAATTTTTCGCGCTTCTGCAGTAATCGGACGATAAACCCAGGCAACTTCGTGCATCGCCGGATGCGGTTCGCAATCTGACGAGACGAGTCCGTCGGCAACAAAACTTCTGTCGTTCGGCTCATCGCCGAAATCGCCACCAACCGCAAGCCGCGTCTTGCCGTCAACTTGTTGTCGCAAACCGTGATCCTTAAACTCCCAAATAAAACCGCCCTGCAAGCCCGGGGTGTTGCTGATTACTCGCCAGTAGTCGGCCAATGAACCGTTTGAATTGCCCATCGCGTGGCTGTACTCGCACATTATTAAAGGACGCGTGCCGCGACCCGATTCGCCATATTTTTTGATCGCGTCAATCGACACATACATCGGGCAAACAATGTCGCTTGCGCGAAGTCCGCCGTCGACCCAATTTGAAGTTGAGATTCTATTTTTGTCACCGTGAAAAATTGCGCCTTCGTAGTGCAGCGGCCGCGTCGCGTCAGTGCGCCTCATCCACCCGGCGAGCGCATCATGGTTGGCGCCGTATCCTGTTTCGTTGCCGAGACTCCAGACGATGATCGACGGATGATTACGGTCGCGTTGCACCATTCGCGCGCCACGTTCGACGAATGCCGACGAATACAGCGAATCATCACAGATACTCGTGTTGAACGCATGGCCTTCGATGTTGGCCTCATCAACCACGTACATTCCGAGTTCGTCACAAAGATCATAAAACGCAGAATCGTTCGGGTAATGCGCACCACGAATTGCCGTGATGTTGTGTCGCCGCATCACTTCTAAATCTCGCCGCATGTCTTCGACCGACACGGTGCTGCCCTTGTCTGGGTGATGATCATGGCGATTTACTCCGAAAATCCAGATTGGTTTGTCGTTGACGAGCAATTGTCGATTCTTCACCTCGACACGACGAAAGCCGATTTTTTGTTTTACAGAGTCGACCACTTCGCCCGATGGCGAAACCAACTCTGCCTCAACTTGATAAAGATTCGGTGCCTCGGCCGACCAAGCCGCACAGTTTTTTATTGTCCAACTCGAGTTCGTCTTGTGGCCCGCGAACAAATATGGTTGCTCGGCATTATGAGGCACCACTTCTAAACTCGTTTTCCCAATTTGTTTTTGGTTCGCCGAAAAAAGTTTTGTTCGCACGGCGAAACCCGCACTTACCTCGCCAAAAAATCTGACTTCGGTCGTGACCGTCAGGTTGCCTAATTTTGTTCTGCTATCGAAATCTGCGACGCAAACAGTATCCGCGATGCAAACGCGCCTACGCTCTTCGACATACACACTTCGATGCAGGCCCGCCATCCACCACTGATCTTGGTCTTCGATGAAACTCATCGCGCTATATCGCATCACGACGATTGCCAAAGTATTCTCGCCAGCCACGAGAAAGCTGCTGATGTCATATTCACTGGGCAGTCTGCTGTCGGTGCCGTAGCCCACGAAATCTCCGTTGATATAGACGGCGTGAACACTCTCGGCGCCACCGACGCAAAGCACGACTTGCGAGTCGGCAAATTCTTTGGCGAAATTAAAAGCCCGTCGATATACACCGGTTGCAACTCGCTTCGGCAAATTTGGTGGCGCACAACTGAACGGCATCTGAATATTCGTGTAATGCGGAAAGTCGCCGGTATCTTGCATCGTCCAATTACCTGGCACCGCGACGGTTCGCTCGCTGTTTAAATTTCGCAATAATTGTTCTTCAACATCGTCAGGGTGCGAGAACAAATCGAACGACCATTCACCGTCAAGTGACTGTCGCCGTTCACGAAAAATCGTCGCGTGCATCGGCAAACGATTGATTTGATTTATACGTGGGTCTTCCCACGGGCGCAAGTTACCGATCGATGGCAGCATTAAAAAATTCGCCCATGGCTCAAAAGATACACTTCTTGTTCTGTGCGACAAGATCCATGGCAAAACACTTTTGTGCACATCGTCGAGTCTCGACAGAGTCGACCGAATTTGCCAAGCGACCAATGCCCTTTTTGCATTGGTGGGCTCGAAGCACCACAGCCATACGAGTTGAAGTCGTTCAAAAATCGGTGGCCGGCCATGCCGAACGAGAGTTGCGAAATCGTTCTCTACACGAGTGATCACAACGCATCGCTCGCCGAACTTGAGGTCGCACAAATCAAACGAATAGTCGACTTATGGGCGACTCGTACCGAGTCTTTGATGTCTCGAGACGAAATTCAAAGCGTTTTGATTTTCGAAAATAGGGGTCGCGAAGTTGGCGCGACGATCGACCACCCGCATGGGCAGATATATGCCTTCGATCATGTGCCCCAACGCACGGCGCAAAGACTCGAAGCAAACTGGCGACCCGACTCAGATCGGCAAAGACACATCGTTGAAATAAATGGCTGGGATGCTTGGGTTATTGTCGCCCCGATTTATCCGGTTTCGATACAGATTGCACCATCGACACCATTTGCAAATCTCGCGTCGCTAAAAGAAGTCGACCGCATCAACTTTGCGGTGATCCTCAAAGATGTGCTGACAAGAGTCGACATGCTGTTCGAGACCAAGGCTCCATACATGATGTGGATCAACCAGGACGCAAAAAACTATTCGGCTGCCTGGCTGAATGTCGAAATTGTCTCGCCGTGGCGCGAGAAAAATATCTCTCGCTACATTGCTGCTGCCGAGGTCGCCACCGGCGAATTTTTTAATCCTGTGAACCCCGAAAATCTTGCGACACGGCTTCGATCTCTGAATTCTTAGAGTTATTTCTGGAAGCCAACAAATAACCGATTGCAAAAACAAAAACAATGATCGACGTCCATTGATTGAGGCGAAGACCTGCAATATTTTTTGCCTCGTCAATTCGCAAAGACTCGACAAAAAAACGAAGAAACGTATATGCGGCCACATACATTGCAAACAAAGTTCCGTCCCGATACTGCCACCGTTTTTCGGCCTTAATTAGAGCGACACATATAAGCAGACAGCCCAACGACTCGTACAAAAATGTCGGATGAAAAGTCGTGCCCGCGACAAAACCACTCGCTTGCGCCTTGGCAGCCGAAATCTGTAACGCCCATGGCAGATCTGTCGGTCTGCCGAACAACTCTTGGTTGAACCAGTTTCCCCATCGACCGATTGATTGCGCGAGTGCCAGCGCCGGGGCGACACAAGTAAGTCCCGCCGCAATCGGAATGTTGCGTTTTTTCGCGGCAAAAACACCGACGACAACACCAACACTGATCCCGCCCCAGACGCCGAGACCGCCGTGCCAAATCTTGACGACATCGAACCATCGACCACTAAATCTTTCCCAGTCGGTCAACACATGATAAGCACGCGCTCCGACGATGCCGAAAGGCACTGCGATCATCGCAATAGAACCAGCATCGTCCGGCTTTCCAATTTGTCGTTGTGCGAGTCGTTTCTTAAACAACCAAACTGCTGCAACCACTCCGAGAGCAATCATCAGTCCATATGCATTGAACCGTAGTGGGCCGATCTCAAGTGACCCAGCAGACGGACTCGGCAAGCTCGTGAACATCAAACTCAGACTAGTTCTCGACGCGAAATCTGCACGCGGTTGCCTATCTGCGCTTTTTGCTGGTCTACTTAATATGTGTCCACCGCCAAGCGACAAGTCGATTCGGCGGCGATAAGCGCACTTGCACCAGTCGCGGCTTTGATTCCGATCTGGTTGATCGCAATCGCGGTTTTTTGGTTGCCGTTCTGGCAGTTCACAGATGTTTCATATCCGCTTTTTGCATTTGCGTCACTCGCGCTTGGCATAGTGTTGTTTTCGAAATCGGTGCAACGAATTTTTCTTGCCAGACTTTTGAACGCTCGCAAACCAACACCCCGAGAAGCGGCGATACTTCACAAGTCTTGGCGTAAAGTTGCCCAAGCCAATCACGCCAGCAACGAAAGTTTTGTTCTCGCGGTCGTCGATAGCAACGACATCAACGCATTCGCCAGTGGCGGTCACCTCGTAGTGGTTTCTTCTTATGCGATCAATGAGCTCGGCGAACGCGAACTGACGGGCGTCCTCGCCCACGAACTTAGTCACCACCTCGGTTCGCACACCATCGCCTTGAC
>DOHD01000178.1:30836-36486 GCA_003535455.1 Acidimicrobium sp. | reverse complement strand
GTTTTGCAGCGAATTGCCGAGGCGATCTCACATGCTTTCAGTTCAAGATTTGCCGGCCTTAAATTTTTTGGTCTCTTGATCTCGGCCGCACTCACTGTCGTCTCGTCTCTCTTTGTCGCAGCACTAGTAGTTGCGCAAGCACTTAGTAGCGCAGTCGGGCACGCGTCAGAGTTTCAAGCCGACCACCGAGCGGTGCGCATGGGTTTTGGCAACGAACTTCTAACTGCACTCAAACGTGTGAACGACGATTCTGAAACTGGCGACCTTCAGGCGACCAATAGTTTGATTGTCGCCTCGCACCCACCTGCTCACGAGAGAATCGCCAAACTCCAAATTTTGCTTCGCACCGAAGATCCATTTCGATGACGTTTGATCTTGCGTTGTTCAAAACTTCATCGCGTGCGCGCATGCTCGGCGCTCTCTCATCGGGTCTTTTGGTCGGCTTTAGTTTGCCGCCTTGGGGTTGGTGGCCACTGGCGATAATCGGTATCGCGATTTTTTTTGCGCTTTGCAATCAGACGATTCGGCGACGTGAAGTTTTCGCTCTCGGCATGGTTTTTGCAATTTCGTGGCTCGGCCTCGGAATGATGTGGATGTGGTGGCTAACGGCACCGGGCTACATCTTCGCCGTCATACTGTTTTCTGTTCTTCATGGCATCGCGGCGACCATCGCCGACAAAGTAGGCAACTTTTCGGTCTCTCGACCAATAAGTCACTGTCTCGCCGAAGTCGTGCGATTTTCTTTGCCGTTTGGGGGTGTGCCCCTTGCAACGCTGCCAATTGCCTTCGCGCGAACAACAATCGCCGATCTCGTCGCAATTGGTGGCCCGATTTTGGCAACCTGGTTTGTTTTTCAGACTGGCTCCGTAGTGACCGCATATTTCAATCGTCGCGAATCCCGCGCAAAAGTTTTTCAACTCGTCGTCGTGTTGGTCGCAGCGCAGATTTTTTCGCTATTCATGCCCCCACCAAAATCGACAGGCGAAAATTTGCGAATCGCGATCGTTCAAGGTGGCGGACCGCAAGGTGTCTTGGCGATCAACACTTCGGCGCGAGATGCAGTTGAACGTCATTTAAAAGTAACCAGAACGCTGAGACCGACCGACCAACTCGACGCAGTTCTTTGGCCCGAAAACGTGATCGATGTCGCTAGTTTCGCCACGAGCCGTGAATTCAATGAAATAGTCGCTGAAGCGAAGCGACTTGATGCTGAATTTATTGTTGGTATCACCGAAGATGCCGGACCAAATCGCTTCACCAACGCCCAAGTGGTCGTCTTGCCGTCGGGCGAAATCACTTCTCGCTACGACAAAGTGCGCCGAGTGCCATTCGGCGAATATGTTCCGGCGGGTTTGCGCAATTTTCTGAATGCGATCGGGGCTCCGATGAATCGCATCCCAAATGACGCCGTCGCCGGCAAAGATCCAGCGGTCATTCAAGTTGCCGAGAAAAATGTCGCGGTCATAATTTCATGGGAGGCATTTTTCGCTGGTCGTGCCAACAGTGGCGTCGAAGCCGGCGGTGAAGTTTTACTTAATCCGACTAATGGCTCGAGTTACACGGGTACCGTTCTGCAAACTCAACAACTTGCCGCCAACTCGCTTCGTGCACGCGAAACAAGCCGCTGGACTTTGCAGGCAGCGACCACTGGCTTCAGCGCGGTCATTTCTCCACAGGGAGAAATAATGAATCGTCTCGGCATCGGCGAAGCCGCAACCCTTATTTTTGACGCCCCGTTACGCTCGGGCAGAACTGCTTACTCTCACATCGGCGACGCACCGATGATCATTTTGCTGCTGCTGGGTTTGATCGGCGCTCGGGCGAGTCAAAAGCGAAGAGCCATATCTTTATGAGTTCGACAGAAATAATTCTCACGAACAAAAATATTCGTTGCACAATCGATCCACAAAATGGTGGCCGAGTTTCGTCGCTGATCGCGTTTGGCCGCGAACTTTTGATCACTCGCAATGGCGAGGCAAACATTCAAAAGTGGGGTTCATATCCGATGGTGCCCTATGCAGGTCGTGTGCGAAACGGAAAATTTACGTTTGACTCGCGACATCACCAACTCGAAATAAATATGGCCCCGCACGCGATTCATGGCACGGTTTTAGACCGACCATTTAGTGTCATCGACTTTTCTTCGAACAGCGTGACGATGAAAATCAACCTGGGTTCACGGTTCGCATTCAATGGTTCGGTGATTCAGAAAATTACTATCGGCGACACAGTCGTAGAGTTCGAACTTGAACTTTCTACAACCGATGTACAAATGCCGGGTCAGGTCGGTTGGCATCCTTGGTTTGCTAGACCATGTCGCTTCGAAGTCGACTTTGAAAAAATGTATGTTCGTGACGATTCTGGCATACCAAATGGCCAGACTATTTCACCGCCACCACCGCCATACGACGACTGCTTTACAGGTTCACGAAGTCAGCCACGTATTATTTTCGACGAGACAATCGCCCTCACTATCGACAGCGACTGTTCACACTGGGTCGTTTATGACCAAACTTCTCACGCAATATGCATCGAGCCACAATCAGGACCACCAAACGGCTTCAACCTCGAACCTTTCATCGTTACGCCGTCCGCGCCTCTAAAAAAATTCATGCGATTTACGATCACTAATTAACACCTGAAGTCTCTCGACAAGAAAGTCGTAATCGACCGACGGTAGGATTTTCTAATGACTAAACCGTTTGATATCAACGGTCCGATACGAATCGCGTATCTCACATATCGCGGCAAACCACATGTCGGTGGTCAAGGTGTTTACTCTCGTCATTTGACAAAAGCACTCGTCGATCTCGGTCATCATGTCGAAGTTTTTAGCGGTCAGCCATATCCGATAATTGATTCACGCATCCCGTTGCACAAGCTGCCCAGCCTTGACATATTCAACGACCATAACCCAGGCAGGTTCCCCGCATATTGGGAGTTGAACACTTGGCCAAATTTCGTAGAGGCGGCGCTCTTTCTCAAGGGCACTTTCGGTGAACCCCTGACGTTCAGCATGCGCGCTCATAGAGTTTTGCGCGATCGCATCAACGACTTCGATCTAGTTCACGACAACCAATGCCTAGGTTCGTCGATTTTAAAAGTAGAAAAGATAATTCCAACAATCGTGACACTGCATCACCCGATCACCAAAGACCGTGCGCTTGAAATGGCGCACACTCCGACTTGGTGGAAACGTCGCGCGATCGGTCGTTGGTATTCGTTCGTCTGGATGCAGGGTCGTGTCGCCAGCAAGATGCCTCGCGTTGTCGTTGTCAGTGAAAACTCGATCAATGATATTCACAACGACATGGGTGTATCACGTGACCGCATGCGTCTGGTGCCGGTTGGCGTCGACCCAGATTTGTTCAAGCCAATTGAGTCGATTAAAAGAAAACCTGGTCACCTCATCACGACCGCATCAGCGGATGTCGCTTTAAAAGGTCTCTCTTTTTTGCTCGAGGCGCTCGCAAAACTTCGCACCGAACGCGAAGTGCACCTGACGATCATCGGCAAACCCCGTGCCGGCGCCAGCGCCGACCTCATCGAGTCACTCGGTCTACAAGATTGCATCAGTTTTGTTTCGGGTGTCAGTGACGAAAAAATCGTCGAACTCTACGCCTCGTGTGAACTCGCGGTTGTTCCTAGCCTCTACGAAGGTTTCAGTTTGCCCGCTATCGAGGCGATGAGTACTGGCATCTGTCTGGTGGCAACTACCGGCGGCGCGTTGCCTGAAGTGACGGGTCGCAATGGCGAAACTGTTTTGTCCTGCCCACCTGCAGACGCGGATGCTTTGGCTGTCGCTATTCGTCGCGGTCTTGACGACAACGTTCTTCGCGAAAAAATTGGTCTTGCCGGTCGCCAACGCGTTGCCGAGCGCTGGAGTTGGCGTCACTGCGCCCAACTCACGGTCGACCAATACCGCGAAGTGCTTTCAATGCCACACAACATCGCCAAACTCGCCAAGCGCGACGCCAAATAATGCTGACGATCAAATTTGACCGCCTGAATCTTAAACCTGGCGACTTGTTTCTCGATGCCGGCACTGGCTTTGGTCGACACGCATTTGAAGCAGCACGACGTGGCGCGCAAGTTGTCGCTCTCGACTACGCCGCACAAGAAGTCACCAGCACCCGTGCGACATTTGCCGCAATGTACGAAGCGGGCGAACTTAAAGCTGAGACATTCACCGGTGTCGTGCGTGGCGACGCAACTCGCTTGCCCTTCAACGACTCGACATTCGATTGCATCGTCACCTCAGAGGTGCTCGAACACATTCACGACGACAGGTCGGCGATCGACGAATTTGTCCGCGTGCTTCGACCCGGCGGTACTCTTGCGGCGACAGTGCCGTCTTGGTTTCCTGAGAAAATAAATTGGGCTCTTTCAGACGAATATCATGCACCGTTCGTCGAAGGTGGACATGTGCGCATTTATCGCGGCAGCGAATTGCGCGCAAAAATCTCACGCGCTGGGCTCACCGTCGGCGCAACTCACAAGGCTCACGGTTTGCATTCGCCGTATTGGTGGTTGCGTTGTCTAGTTGGCCCCCAACGCGAAGACCATAAAGCAGTCGCCATATACAAAAAGTTTCTCGAATGGGACATCATCTCGGCTCCGATGATCACTCGTGCACTCGACAAGGCGTTGAGTCCGATGATTGGCAAAAGTTATGTTGTATACGCGACTAAGCCGAACGCTTCGTTGGTTGGCGCCAAATCATGAACCTACAACAGAAATCACTCGCCACAAGTCGCGTGTTGACTCACGCTCAGCTCTTGCAAACGGCCAATTCAATTGCCAACCTGCAACTCAAATCAGGGATGATCCCGTGGTTTGAGAACGGTCACTGTGATCCATGGAACCATGTCGAAACGGCAATGGCGCTTGACGTCATGGGCTTGCATGAAAACGCTTTTCGCGCATATCAATGGTTGCAAAACACTCAGCGTGAAGACGGCGCTTGGTCTAATTATTTCAACTCCGACGAAAGCATCGAAGATTTCAAACTCGACAGCAATGTTTGCGCCTATGTCGGCACAGGACTTTGGCACCACTGGTTGTGCAACCACGACGTCGATGCGCTTCGCAACTTTTGGCCGATGCTCGAACGTGCAATGACTTGGGTGCTGCAGATGCGATTGACCAACGGCACAATTTTGTGGGCACGCGAAGAAGCACAAAAGCCTTGGAACTATGCGTTGTTGACCGGCTGCTCATCGATTCGTCACGCCTTGATCTGTGCGGCAAATATTGCCGACACGCTCAAGTCGCCCAAACCAGAATGGTACGAAGCCGCCGCAAAAATAGATTTAGCGATTCGCGAGACTCCATTTGTTTTTGAACCCAAAGAACGCTGGGCAATGGACTGGTATTACCCCGTACTCAGCGGCTCGATGACTGGTGCAGTGGCGAAATCTCGACTTGAAGAACAATTCGAAACTTTCGTTATGCAAGACCACGGTGTGCGTTGCGTCAGTGACGAACCATGGATCACAGCATCAGAGACCGCCGAATGCTCGATGGCATTTTCGGCGATTGGCGATCTTGATACCGCGCAATTCTTGTTGAACACAACTTCGCACCACCGCACTTGCGACGGCGCATACCTAACTGGATTGGTCTATCCAGACAAAGTCGTGTTTCCGGC
>DOHD01000178.1:14500-30772 GCA_003535455.1 Acidimicrobium sp. | reverse complement strand
ATTTCACCCGCATCGCGCATTTTTCGTTACGACGATCAAAACGAAATTATCGAGTCCTAAACCAGATTCTTCACAACCCTTCGCAACACTCGCAGCGAAGCGACGCTCAAAATCTCTACAAAGTCGCCCGAGTCGATTGCCGGACGATATATGTTTCGATATGGTGCTTGCCCACCATCACTTGGGTCGGCGAACACATCGTGAATTGCCAGTCGACCACCGATCGCTACTCTCGGTGCCCAGGCTGCAAAATCTATTTGAGTCGGCGTTTCGCCATGACCGCCGTCAATAAAACAAAATGCAACCTCAGATTTAATTTGCATGCTTGCCACCAGAGATTCAGCCACGAACGGCACGACGGCATCACCAAGTTGGGCTCGCCTTAGGGTCGCTAAAAATGTCGGCAAAGTATTTAATCTGTGCGTGGATGAATCAACAAGCGACTCGTCGAACCACTCCCATCCTTTTTGGTTCTCTTCGCTCCCTGAATGATGATCAACCGCAAACAACAAAGCACCGTTGCTTTGTGCTGCGGCACCGAGCCACACAGTTGATCGACCGCAGTATGTGCCTACTTCGACCATCGGTAATCCGGGTAATTCGACGCACGCTTGGCTTGCTGCATCAAAAAGAGCGTCGCCTTCAACTTCTGGCATAAACCCTTTTGTCGACAATGCGATCTCTTTTAACCTTGGGTCAATTCTTTTCGTGTTCACCGATTGGTCTTCAATACATTCGTGAAATGTTCACGCCAAATCTCTTTCCAATCTGACGAAAAATTTGCATATTGATTTACAAAATTACGCCGAGCAGTCTGAACTTCTTCGCTCATCCACCACAAGTCGAGGTCGCCTTCGACTGCATTTGCTTTTTCGGCGGCGCTCGAACCAGAAAGATGAAGAATGCCGACTTTCACAAGATCTTCAAGTAGGGCTTTAGCGTCGGTTCTAAATCGATAGGCGTCTACGTCATAAAAACAAATCGTCGGAATATTATTGCCAAGCGTTTCGAGCCAAGAAGTGCCAAGATAACTGTGAAAGACGATTCGACTTCTCGCATATTGCGAAAAAATTTCTAACGAATTATCGAATTTCGCACCGCTGTTCGCTCTAAGAATCGCGTCTCTCTGCTGTGAGCCATACTCTCCAGGAAAGAGTCGGATTCTCAGCTCTGTTTTGCTTGCTCTTGCACGCACGAACTCGGCGGTTTGGTCATACATCGTCTGTAATGTGCCGGGTAACGGAAAATACTGCAGACGATAGATCTGTTGGGGCTGATCAAAGCAGATCAACGAATCATAAATCTTTGTCGCCTTGTCAACATTTCTCGTGACGGGCGACAACGGTGAGCTTTTGCCATTGCCACGACTCCATCCCCATGTGTAGTAATGGTCGGCGACTCGAGATTCATACAGCTCGCCGACATGGGTCTCGTCTAACCCATACCATCCGCCATGTTGGTGATAATGCAATTTCGTGCCCTGCTCACACCATTCAGCGACGAGAACTTTGAACGCAAAGTGTGTCCACAACGCTTGCGCCGAATAAACATGCTCAAACCGCTTCGGCCTCGCCTCATTGATTTGATTTTTAAGCGACTCAAAAGCCTCAACAAAACAAATTGGAATAAAAATCGGCAAGATTGAGAGTGCCACTTCACTCAGATTCGAGTTTCCTGATATCGGCCGAATATTTTTCTTGCGCCACACAAGATTCGGTCTCAACGTGCTCGAAAACGAAAAACCAAGGTCATCATGACTTGCCCACCTTCGCCAAGAAAACATCGTGGCAACCCATGAAATAGAAACTTTTCCGGATATCGGCTTGACAAATAACACGCTCTTGGGGTTTTTCGAAGCAACAATTCTCAACGTTCTTGAAAGAAGCCGGTCGAGACGACTCGATGTGAAATGGTTTCTAACGGTAATCACCGAATCTGAAATACGAACACCTTGTGGACCGTCTAGAACTACGGACTTAATTGCCGAAGTCACCATCAATGGCAGATCGGGATAGCGCGAAAAAAACTCTGCGGAGTCGCCAAAGATATCGAATTCTCGAGTATCAACTTTTGCTGGTTCGATCTGAACTTGTCTTTCATCCAGGGTCGAATACTGAGAGGCCACATAGACAAGATGTAGATATCGCTCGACCCAGTCTCCGAGCAGAATGTCATAAAAACGAGTCGACTTTTCTACACCGTGATATTCATCCAAAAGTTTCTTGATATTCGCCAAAACGACACCCCGCGCAGAGTCGATTTCAGCCAGACCCTCGCTGACGCGTTGAGCATTCCAGACGATCGTCACTAGTTAAATCTTATCTGCATCGACAATTAGTCAAATTTTGACGAACTTAAATGCAAGAATAGAGCCATGCAATCGGCGCTAGACGATCTTGTCACACTGTTAGATCTCGAAATCATTGAAGTAAATATTTTTCGCGGTGTATCACCTCAAGAGAATCGTCAGCGAGTTTTTGGTGGCCAAGTCGCTGGCCAAGCGCTCGTCGCCGCGGCGCGGACCGTCGACGACAAATCTCGTCATGTTCACTCGCTTCACGCGTATTTTTTGAGACCTGGCGACCCGACTATCCCGATTCTTTATGAAGTCGACCGAATTCGCGATGGCAAGAGTTTTACAACTCGGCGCGTGATTGCAATTCAACATGGAAAGGCAATTTTCAACCTGCAAGCAAGTTTTCAGATCGCCGAACCAGGGCTCGAGCACTTTATCGAGATGCCAGCGGGTCTACCAGCGCCAAAATCTCTGCCAGATTTCAAGACTCGAATGGAGCCATTCAAAGAGCAAATTGGCGAGTGGTTTACACGGCCACGCCCGATTGATTTGCGCTATATCGATGCCGACCCACTGACCCGAAAAAATTTAAAGAGCCAGGGCCAAAAACTCTGGATGCGTGCCGACGGCAAACTTCCCGATGATCCCGTGCTGCATGCGTGCATCGTTACATATGCCAGCGACATGTCATTGCTCGACACGACATTGTTGCCACACGGCAGATCTTGGACAGAGCAGACGATTCAGATGGCGAGCCTCGATCATGTGATGTGGTTTCATCGCCCATTTAGAGCCGACGACTGGTTGCTCTACGATCAAACCGCGATCTCGACTTCGAACGCTCGTGGCATCGCGAGTGGATATATTTTTTCGTCGAAAGGTGAACTCGTCGTCACCGTCGTTCAAGAAGGTTTAACTCGGTTAGTTAAACAATAATTTTTAGCGACGCGAGTCCATAAATAGTCCACGCAACGCCGCATAGTTCTCGATGCAATGACCGGCGCCAAGCACGACCGCCTCGAGTGGCTCGTTCGACATATTGACAGGCACTCGTGTCTCATTCGAAATTCTTTCAGCCATTCCACGCAACAGCGAGCCGCCACCGACAAGATACATGCCACGTTTCAAAAAGTCTTGCGACAACTCGGGAGGTGCAACACCAAGACATCTCACGACCGAATCGACCATCTGAGTAACAATAGGGTCAATCGCCTCACGGATTTCTTTTGCCGTCAGTATCACTGTCTTTGGCAGACCAGTAACCAAATCTCTACCACGAACCTCGGCATCGGTGTCACCTGGCATCGGCGTCGCGCTACCGATCGACTTTTTAATTTCTTCGGCAGTTCGCTCACCAATTGCAATGCCGTGTTTACGACGCACAAATGATTGAATTTCAGTGTCAATATCAAAACTGCCAACACGCACCGCTTCGAGTGCGACGATGCCACCCAAACTGATGACCGCGGTCTCTGTCGTTCCACCACCGATATCAATGACCATGTTGCCGACTGGTTCGTCAATCGGCAGATTCGCACCAATAGCAGCCGCAACTGGTTGCTCTAACAACTGTGCGTCAGCGGCCCCCGCTCGACGAGTCGCATCGGTAACTGCTCGACGCTCAACTTCGGTAATTGCAGAAGGTACACAAATCAAAACTTTCGGGCGAGAAAACTTTGAAACACCGGCCCGCTGCAACAACAACCGAATCATCTTTTCGGTGACTTCAAAGTCAGTGATCGCACCCCCACGCAAAGGCCGAACTGCGACAATGTATCCAGGTGTTCGACCAATCATCTGCCATGCTTCTTCGCCCGTCGCCAAAACTTCGCCAGTTCGTCGGTTGACCGCAATCACAGAGGGCTCGTTGATAACGATGCCGCGACCCTGCATATATACGAGTGTGTTCGCCGTGCCAAGGTCAATCGCAAGATCGCGCGCCATCGCCTAGCCCTTTGTCTGTCTTTGCTTTGCTTCGCGCAATTGACTGCGCAAATGTTCACGCGATTGGTCGGACAATGCATCAAGATGTCGGTGAAACGCCGCCATACCTTCATTTGATGTATTTGATCTCTCTTGTGTCATCACCAGCAGAGCAAGGCTCACACCTGCAACGATTGAAATCGCGGCGAAAAAAACGGCGAGTGTCGAAGTGGCGATAATCATCACGAACTTTAACTCTTAACTTTTCTTGCGTCAGAAATCTCGTGACTATTGGTGCCCCAATCGGTGCCGTCTTTCCAATTCTCTTGCTTCCAAATCGGCACGCTAATTTTTAATGCGTCTATTGCGTATCTTGCCGCAGCAAATGCTTCGGGACGGTGCGGCGAAGAAACGACAACCAAGACCGAAGACTCGCTCAATTCAAGTTTGCCCACGCGATGAATGAGTGCGATGCGACCGAGATCGCTCCATCTTTTTCGCATTTCATCGGCAATAATCTCAAGCTTCGGCACGACTTGATCTTCATACGCCTCGTAAGTCAGCGAACCAACGTCATTGCGACCATCGGCATGGTCACGTACGATCCCTGAAAATACGACAACTGCGCCACATGATTCGATCGCCGCCCAGTTATACACGGCACCTACATCAAGAACATCGCTCGTTAATTCAAGACGAGTGTTCACTGCAGTCTTGCTTTGCGATGGCGACATTGTTTTATTGTATCTCTGACCACGAACTGAGCCATTCGCCACTCGCAAAGAAGTGATGAATTCAATTCGGTCTGCGTATCATCTGTTTATGCCCCAAGACCCGAATGATTTCTCGTCATCGGGTATTCCGTTTTTTGACCAAATTGCCAAAGCGATGTCTGGTGCCGGCCCGGTGCAATGGGACATGGCTCGTCAGTTTGCGGTAATGACCGCGACCAACTCGACCAGTGAGGCCAATGTCGAACCAACTTCTCGCATCGCCATTCAAAAACTTTCGTCAGTCGCCGACTTGCATGTTCGTGACATCACTGGTTTGTCGACCAATGATTCAACACAACCACCTGAAATCGATGTCGTCACGCGATCAACGTGGGTAAATCACACACTTGATGCGTTCAAGTTCTACTTTTCAGACTTCACTGGCAAGTCAGGGTCGATCTCAACTGGTTCGAATCTCGAGCTCGAGTCAAGCGGAGTCGACGCAATGATGGCAAACCTCACAAAAATGATGTCGCCGGCAATGCTCGGCATGTCTGTCGGCTCGATGATCGGTCAACTTTCTCTGCGTGCCTTCGGTCAATACGACCTGCCACTTCCCCGCNNTTGATCCAAGAATTGACATTTCATGCGATATTTCGCATCAGTTTTGTGCGCGAGGCGATCACTAACTCAGTGAAACAACATGTTGCGGGTTTTCAGCCGAACCCTAACGCCATCGGGCAAAGACTGACTAACATCGACATCACCGACGCCGACCCAGCGGCGATGATGCAAAAACTATTGGGGGATCCAACTTTGCTGCTCGGTAGTGAGCGGTCGGCTGAGCAACGGGCGCTCGCACCAATACTTGATGCAATGATTTGCGCCATCATTTGCTACGTCGATCACGTCGTCGACCAAGTCGCAAATCGAATTCTTGGCAACGGCGCGCAAATCTCCGAGGCAGTTAGACGACGACGCGTCGAGTCAAGCTCTCAAGACCAATATGTCGAGCAATTGTTTGGCATTTATCTGACTGACGACCAGGTCGAGCGTGGCGAAAGTTTTATCTCTGGGGTGATCGAGCGCTCAGGCGAAAACGGCCTCGCCCAACTTTGGACTCGCTCCGGCAATCTGCCCACCCCAAACGAAATAGCCGCACCCGGCTTATGGATCGAACGAATCAACCTTTAATTCGCGCGATTTAAGAAAAGATAACCCGATCCGCAAATGCAAACGAGACCTACTGTGGAGAACCCGACTGCACCTTCAAGTGTCAAAATCACTGCGGCTAAACCGAGCCCTACCCAAGCGAGCTGATTCAAAGTTTCAAAACGAACGAATGCTCGGGCACGGTTCGCATCAGGTGCTTCTCTTTGAACCACTGACTCAAAAGCCAATCGACCAACAGACCCCATACCGTTTGTGACAGAAATCAGGATTATTCCGACGGTTATGCCACCCACGACCCCGGCATAAATGCCAATAATGCCGATGGTCAAGAATGCAAACAACATCATTGCCCGTTCAGACATTTGTCGACGCAAAAATGGTGCGATCAGATTGCCGACCATGATTGACAACGACGAAAGACCAAGTGCAAGACCAAACCATGCAGTGCTCGCACTTTCGTCGCGAAGCCAAAATGCAACATGAAAAAACAAAAACCCAATCACGCCACGTAACAACATCATTGAGGCAGCGATACGCCTGACCTGCAGGCTTCGCATTTCTTCGATTTCAATTTCTTCCACGGGTAGTGGAGATGTGGCGATATGTCGTGGCAACTGCAAACTGGCGAGGCCGGCCAGACCAAACATCACAGCCGACATTACAAGAGTTGCGCGAGCATCGATCAATTGAAGCAAACCTGCCGGCACCGCCGCAGCAAAACCCATCGCACCAGAAAGCAGACCTAGTTTTGAGTTTGCAGAAACCAATTCTTCATCATTATTTACGAGTGTTGGCACGATCGCTGTCTTACTCACGCTGTATGTTCGCGCCAGAACCAGAGACACAAAAGCAAGTGCGAACAGAGAAATTGAATTAAGTCGAGAAACCATCAAAATCACGGTTACAGATCGCAGGACTGCGACAATGAAAACGGTTATTCGCCTTCCACCCGGAATCTTGTCGATCACTGGCCCGATAAATGGTGCAACAATCGCAAATGGCGCCAAACTCACCGCCAAAAAAAGCAATACTCGACTTCGTGCGGCATCTGGGCTAATCGATAAAAAAAGTGAGTCAGCAAGCGCAATCGCAAATGCCGCTTCACCGCAAGCAATTAACGAGTGAACTCGTCCAAGTCGACGCAATGGCGATGCTGGGGCGAGACCGGAATTTGAAAGTGTTATACGCCTATTTTCTCGTATTTATAGCCAAGACCACGGATGGTCACTACAAGTTGCGGGTCAGCAGGTTCTTTTTCAATTTTTGCGCGCAACCGCTTGATGTGCACATCCAACGTTTTGGTATCACCGAAGTAATCGGTGCCCCAGACCCGATCAATCAGGGTTTCACGGGTCATTACCCGCCCCGCATTCGCCATCAACATGTATAACAACTCGAATTCTTTCAAAGGCAGTTTGGTTACTTCGCCTCGAATTGTCACCACATGTTGCTCGGGGTCAATAGACACTGCACCAATAGCCACAGTACCCACACCGACGAGATCACCATCGGACTTCGACAACTCGCCTCGACGAAGCGCCGCGCGCAATCTAGCCACAAGTTCGCGCAAACGATAGGGCTTGACGATGTAGTCGTCGGCCCCAACTTCAAGACCAACCACGGTGTCAATTTCTGAACCTTTTGCCGAAACCATAATTATTGGCACCGAACTTTTCTTTCGAATCTCGCGACAAACATCTGTGCCGCCAACTTTTGGCAACATAACATCTAGCAACACCGCATCAGGCTTAACCGCATCAAAAACTGCCAGCGCCTCTGCACCATCGCGTGCAACTTCAATTCGAAAACCCTCACGCTTCAGACCGACTTGAAGCGCCTCAATAAACGACTCTTCGTCGTCAACTATCAAAATTGTCGGAAGCGAATTATTTATGCTCATGCCATGACTCCAGTCTGTTCAACTATTGACTCTTTGGGTTGCTTGGTGACCCGCGGCAAACGAACCATGAATGTCGAGCCGATGCCCTCTTCAGAGCGAACATCGATCGAGCCCCCGTGCTCCAGAACAATGTGCCGCACAATCGAGAGGCCCAACCCAGTGCCACCTGTGGCGCGACTTCGCGCCTTGTCGACTCGATAAAACCTTTCAAAAATACGTTTTTGATCTCGTTCGGCTATGCCTATGCCGTGGTCAGTTACATTGACAACTATTTCGTCGCCTTGAATCATGCTCTCGACCAACACGATGCCACCTGCTTCGCTGTATTTGATTGCATTATCGACGAGGTTTGAAAATACCGAGACAAGGTGCGATCGATCTCCTCGCACCATGAGTTCTGCCGAACCTGTCAACGAAAGTCCCAAACCTTGTCGTTTCGCCGAATGTTGATTGGTGCTGACGACTTCGACCAAAACAGGACCAAGATCAATCTCTGTCCATTCATCGGTGCCACCGAATTCGACTCTTGAGAGATCCAAAAGATCGTCGACGATTCGCGACATGCGGTGCGATTCGGTGACGATGCGCTCAGCCAATCGCCAGACGACTTCGGTTTCTGTTTCGCCGTTCAGCGAATCAGCGAGTGCGGCAACTGCGCCGATCGGCGTCTTAAGCTCATGGCTCAAATTCGCGACAAAATCGGTCTGCACGGTATCAATTCGCGATTTCTCTGTGATGTCTTCAATCGTCACGATTGCACGCTGATGATCCATCTCTTGACCACGAATCTTGAAAAACCGAGTCGTGCCAGCAACGGCCTCAAGAACTCGTTCGCCCGACTTCGTCGTTTTGATCTGTTCGAGCATTTCATCAACTGCCTGATCGACCAAGATATCGACATACCTCACACCCGTCATCGCTGCGGCTGCATTGTTTCTCAGTCGACGATTAAATTTCGCGTCAACTATCACGACGCCGATCGGCAAAAGATCTAGCGCATCCATCAAACTTTCAAGTTGATCTTCAGTATTTGTCGTATTCGCCTGAGCCTCATTTTGAATTGCAACACTCAATTCTTTTGATGATCGCTTAGAAAGAAAAAACGCCACAAATGCCGTTGCCACCGCACCAGACAAGAAAAAGATCAAGTCCACAACGGGTCTCTTGACTTAACTTTCAGTTCGTGGAAGAAAAATCTCGCCGGTCCGGTCTCCAACGCGTGCGCGATATCGCTCGATGCCGCCACGCTCGCGTACCCAACCAGAGACAATGAATCGTGTCTTTTCACTTACATTGACTGCGTGATCACCAATTCGCTCATAAAAACGGGCCACCACAGCGAGTTGAACCGCCACCTGCAAATCAATTTTTGACTTCGAATGTGATTCGAAAATTTGCTGAATAAATTGGCGATGCAAACTATCAAGGTATGAGTCCATGTCGTCGATCGCGGCGGCCTTTGCCGAGTCGCTCTCTTCGAAAGCTTCCATGGTCGCTGCAAAAAGCTTCTGAGCCTGCTCGCTCATTTTTGAAATGACACCGCGCAACATCGGATCTATATCATGACCATATATACGGCGCGCCGCTTTGCAGATATTGACCACGAGATCTGCAGACCGTTCTAACTCGCCAGCAATTTTGATTATCGCTACGATTTGACGCAGGTCGGCGGCCACAGGTGCCTGCAACGCCAAAATTTCAAAACAAGACGCTTCAAGATCGGCGCTACGACCATCAAATTCATCGTCTGCTTGAACCAGATAATCGGCGCCCTCAAGGTCGCCGCTCAATAAAACTGAGGTTGCCCGCGGAATCGATTCGGTGAGAGATGCACCTAGACGAATGACCTCGGCGCGAACCGAATCAAGGTCGTTGTGAAAATTCGTCCGAATTTCATCCACTATCGGCACCTTTCTTGCTTTGGTTGAAATCTTTTGCGACAACCAGAACCCCCATAACGGTAGCCCGTCAAAGATGAACTTTGGTTGTCAAAAAAGTGACACTCGGGTGAACAGATAATTTTTTATCTTACTTGCGTTGCGACTACCCATTCGTGTAGTCGCTGTTGAGCGTCACCGAATTCTGCACCCAAATCGTGTTTGCTCCATCGATTATCACTCCCAAGATCGAAGTGGGCGACATCGTCGGCCAAGAGAAAACCCAAGACCTTGTCGAGCCATGCACGATGCTTTACGTGCGTTAACGGCACAAGAACTTCGACTCGCCCATCTAGGTTTCGCCCCATCATGTCTGCAGAGCCGATCAAATGCAACGGCGATTCATCATCAAGACCGTGCTCAAATCGATAAATTCGAGAATGTTCGAGATAGCGACCAAGTATCGACCGCACTTCGATGTTTTCAGACATGCCTGGCACCCCAGCACGCAGGCAACAAATACCGCGCACAACAAGATTGATCTTCACCCCGGCGTTGCTCGCAGCGTAAAGCGCATCAATTATTGACGGGTCTGAAATTGAATTCATTTTTAGGGTTATTCGACCTTTGTCTTTGAACGTTGATTCACGATGAATCAACTCAAGAATTCGCGGACGAAGTTGGTGCGGAGCGACGAATAACCGCAGATAGTCGGGTTCTTTGGCATAACCCGTCAAATAATTAAACAACTCGGTTGCATCAGAACCGATTTGCTCTTCGCAAGTGAAGAACCCGATGTCTTCATAAAGTCTTGCGGTGACCGAGTTGTAGTTTCCGGTGCCAATATGCACATACCGTCGCATCTGATCGCTATCTTCGCGCACAACAAGAATGCATTTTGAATGAGTCTTTAGGCCGACAATGCCATATGTAACATGCACGCCTGCATATTCAAGTTCTTTTGCCCAAGCGATGTTTCGGGCCTCGTCAAATCTTGCCTTGATCTCAAGCACAACCGCGACTTGTTTGCCCGATTCGGCCGCGCGCACCAAATGTTTGGCGATCGCAGAGTCGCCAGAAGTTCGATAGAGAGTCATCTTTATTGACTGCACTTTCGGATCACTTGCAGCCTGGGCAACGAACGACTCAACCGATGAAGAAAAAGATTCATGCGGGTGATGAACCAACAGTTGTCGTTCGCGAATCACCTGAAAAATACTTTGACCGTTTAACTCGGCTGCCATCAAACGCCCCGCAGTTAGTGGTGGCCACGGCTTAAATCTCATACTCGGCAAATCAAGTGACGCCAATTGATTCAGCGCGGTCATCTCGATGAAGCCATTGTGATAGCTGATGTCTTCGACCTCGATTTCGAGTTCTTGACACATCAGATCGACTGTTTCTTCGGCCGTACCCACGGGTATCTCAAGTCGAACAGCTCGCCCAAATCGCCGACGGCGTAGCTCCATTTCTACGGCCGCAAGCAAATCTTCGGCATCTTCATCGTCAAGAGAAAGATCGGCGTTGCGTGTGACCCTGAAAACAAAACACTGTTCAATCGTCATACCTTGAAATAGTCGTGGAAGATTCGCCGACACGACTTCTTCGAGCAATACGAATTTGGTGCCGTCATCAACACGCATAAATCGCGAAATATTTTTTGGAATTTTCAGGCGTGCGAATCTTTGCTCTCCCGACTGTGGGTCGCGGGCGACTACCGCCAAATTCAATGCAAGGTTCGAAATGTATGGAAACGGGTGCGCAGGATCAACCACAAGTGGCGTAAGTACCGGAAATATTCTGCGATCAAAATCTTCTGAAAGTTTTTTATGCTCGTCGTCGCTCAGTTCTGCCCAACTCACGACTACGACCCCAGAATTCTGCAATCTTGGCTTTAGTTGTTCGGTCCAAATCAAATGTTGACGATTGACAAAGTCTTGAGTGCGACGAGTTATCTCACGCAATTGCTGAAGTGGGGTCAAACCATCGGGGGTTGGGGTATGAACATCGCCTGCAACTTGGTCTTTAAGCGCCGCAACTCTGATTTGATAAAACTCGTCTAGGTTCGACGAACAGATAGCCAGAAATCGACAGCGCTCGAGCAATGGCACTCTCTCGTCACTCGCGAGGGTCAAGACTCGATCGTTGAAGTCAAGCCAACTCAATTCACGGTTGATGTATTTTTGTTCTATATTCTCATCGTACGAATCTGCCGATGCACGCGTATTTGTCAAAAAACGATTTCGCCAAAAAGTCATTTGAACTTCATTTCGGCGACATCTTGGGTCGCACCAAAATGACCCGAGTAAAACCTATTCAGATGGTGTGGCGACTGAAGGCACCGTTGGCGTCTCTGCGGCAACCGCATAGCCCAGTTCCCATTCGATGCTGATTCGTTCGCGCTCGGCATCTTTGTTGACCCGTTCTTGATTGCGACGAAATTGTGGGTCATTTCGAGGCAGGAGAATTAGTCGAGCAAGGGTTCTGGCACGAAACTCTTCGAGCATGTTTTGGTCGCCATAATCTCCGTAGACCTCCCAATGAGGTGACGCTGGGCCAAGATAGACGATGCGCGCATGACCACGCGGTGGCTCGTTCAGGGTTGTTGCATCTGAATAATTGGTCATGACATCTCCTTCGAATTGAAACTAAATCCTACCGTCGAACGATCGCGTTCTAAGATGTGCGTTTGTGGGCTCAGAGTCAAACGATGTCATTGGTGCGCTTGATATCGGGACGAATAGTTTTCACTTAGTCGTCGCCAAACCGGTCGAGACCGGGTTCGAAGTTATCGCCAGCGAAAAAGAAGTCGTCCGACTCGGCCATGGCGCGGGCGATATGAAGCAACTCGAACCAGATGCGATCGAGCGAGGCATCGCTTCGCTAAAACGGATGAACGCAATCGCCGAAGTGCACGGTGCGAAATTGCGGGCGGTTGCCACGAGTGCAGTTCGCGAGGCCAAGAATCGCAACGAATTTATTAAACGAGCGCGCAAAGAGGCCGGTATCGAAGTTGAAGTCATTTCTGGCGTTGAAGAAGCCCGTCTCATTCATCTAGGTGCCAAATATGCGGTAGCAGTCGGCGAACAGCCGATGTTGCTTTGCGACATCGGCGGAGGCTCAACCGAGGTTGTTGTCGGCTCGGGCGATGAAATTTTGCTTTCACGCAGCTTCAAACTTGGCGCAGTTCGTTTGACCGACAGATTTTTTGGTACCGATGCTCTTCACCCAAGCAGCGTCAGCAGTTGTCGCAAGTTTGTGCGATCGATGCTTGCGACGATTAAACCCGAAGTTAGCGAACTCGGTTTTGAAGTGGCAGTTGGTTCGTCGGGCACCGTCGAGGCCGTGGCCAAATTAATCAACAAACTTAATGATGAGCCAGTACCAAAGTCTTTCAACCGCTATGAATTCAGCGCCAATGATCTCACAAGGGTTTTAGATTTGCTTGCAGACATACCCACAGTCAAAGATCGGGCGAAGATTTTCAATCTTGACTCGTCGCGCTCAGAAATAATTCTCGCAGGCGCCATTATTCTCGAAGGCATCGCCTTATCTTTTGGTGTCGACAAATTTATCTACTCTGACTATGCATTACGCGAGGGGGTTCTATTTGACACTCTTGCTCGCGAGAATCTAATCAATCACCCCGAAGATGTTGACCCGGCATTGCTGAGCGTCAAACAACTTGCTGATCGATGCGATGACAGGCCAGAGCATTCGTCCCACGTTTCAAAAATCGCGCTTTCGTTGTTCGACTGCCTGCAAAAAAAGCTCGGGCTACCACAAACATCACGCCGATACCTCGAGGCCGCGGCACTTCTGGCAAATGTTGGTGTTGTGGTGTCGCACTCGAAACATCATCTTCACTCTTATTACGTGATTCGAAACTCAGAACTTGTCGGCCTCACCGATCGCGAAATTGAATTGATCGCGGTTATCGCCCGCTATCACCGCAAGAGCGCACCAAAACTGTCGCACTCAGAATTCGCCCAACTCGAAGAAACAGACCAAAAACTAGTTACCTCGTTGGCTGCGATTTTGCGAATCGCGATCGGTCTCGATCGAACGCAAGATGGGCGCGTCAAATCTGTAACCGTTCGCGCCGAAGACGAACAATTTCTCATTTTCGCAAAAGCCTCGGCGAAAGCCGATATTGAACTAAACCTTTATGCGGCCAACGAGCGAAGAAGCTTGCTGGCAGACGTACTAGCAACAAAAGTTAAAGTGCTCGCACTCAAATAAGCGGCAGATAATCTGCCGTGACGCCAAAACTAGTTGGAGTCGGTTTTCGGAGCGTCGTCTTTTTTCGACTCGGCCATACCCTCAGCAAGACCCTTTTTGAGTTCGCTTTGCGCTTTGCCGAGGTTGCGAGCAATTTTCGGAAGGCGTGAGCCACCAAAAAGCACCACAACGAGCAAGATGATTATCCAAATTTCAGGACCGTTGAACATAAGACAACCCTAGCATGACCAGCCAAAAATGCGCTAAGCAATATAGGTGCTCGAGTGCGTAATCAACATCAGCGAGGGTCGTCAGCTAGACGCAATCGAAAAAATTCGTGGCCAGATCGGTCACGATATTCTGGATATTCACAGCGACTTTCATCATCATCGAAGCGTTTTCACTCTCGCCAACCCGATAGCAGCGCGTCAACTTTCCCAACTATGCGCCGATCAATTTGACTTACGTAAGCATGTCGGTGTTCACCCAAGAATCGGCATCATCGATGTGGTGCCGTTTGTGCCGCTTGAAAACTCGACAATTGAAGATGCGGTTCGAGCAAGAAATGAATTCGCCGAGTATGCAGCGAACGAACTGAAAATACCGAGTTTCGTTTACGGCCCCGAGCGAGATTTGCCGGAGATTCGAAAACGTGCATTCGTCGACTTGATGCCAGACTTTGGCCCAACCGAGCCTCACCCCACGGCCGGCGCGATTTGCGTCGGTGCTCGACAAATTTTGGTGGCGTACAACATCTGGTTGAAGAATGCGACGATTGACGACGGCAGACGAATTGCCCGCGAAATTCGCAGCCCCCAAGTTCGCACACTCGGTCTTCAACTTGGCAACGAAATTCAGGTCAGCATGAACCTAATCAGACCCGATGAGGTTGGCCCGGACATCGTCTTTGACCAGGTCGCAAAACGGGCAGATATTGCGCGGGCAGAACTCGTTGGGCTTGCCCCTGCGCGGGTGCTCGCGAATATTCAAAAATCTCGTTGGGACGAACTTGACTTAAGCAAAGAAAAAACAATTGAATGGTGTTTGGCAACGCGCAACCGCGCGATACAAAACCTCAATTAGCGCGTTTAGGCGCTAGCGATGTTGCGACTGCTCTGCGCGCGCTGACGGCGCAGACGCCGACGCTCTCGCTCGGAGAGCCCGCCCCAAATGCCGAATTTTTCGCCATTCTCAAGGGCGTATTCGAGACAGTCGTTCTTGACCACGCAGCCACGACAAACTTCTTTTGCCTCTCGGGTCGATGCTCCACGCTCAGGAAAGAAAAGATCCGGGTCAACACCGAGGCAATTTGCCTGGTCTTGCCATGCACGCTCACTACTCACAGCTATGTGCATGCGATCTTCCAATTTTGAAGCCCTCCCGATTAGCCGTTCACTAACGCGGGGGCGTCAACAACGGTGTAACTACAGCGGTGTCATTCTGCCAAACTTTTACAAAAAATGCAAATACTGCCTAACTCGCCCGTCGTGACCCACCGAGACGAGAAAGTTGGCGCTTGTGTTCGATGAAGTCGACCAGCACATACTCACCCAGATTTTCTGGACCGGTGAAAAACGCGCGACCCTTGTTTATGGCCGTCAACTGCTCGATAAACGCCTGCAACGCGCGCGATGCGTCAAGCATGAAAGTGTTTATTCTTATGCCTTCGCGGGTCGCCCGAATGACCTCGCGCAAAGTCGCCTCAATTGTTTCGCGCACCGGTGGATAGTTGAAGAACACTTCGCCAGATTGTGAAATGTGAGCGGTTGGTTCTCCGTCGGTGATCATGATTATCTGCTTTGTGCCGCTCTGACGAGACAACATTTCACGGGCCAGCATGAACCCGTGCTGCATGTTGGTGCCATAAACAAAATCCCATGAGACCTCGGGTAATTGCTGCGGTTTCAAAGCCCGCGCCGTCTCGCTAAAACCGACAATTCCGAGATAGTCACGCGGGAACTGCGAACTCATCAGTGAGTGCAGCGCCATGGCGACTTTTTTCGCCGGCAAAAAATAATCTCGCATCGGCATCGAAAGCGAAAGGTCGAGCATCAAAACCGTCGACGAACGAGTCAAATGTTCGGTCTGTTCAATCTCAAAATCTTCGGCAATCAACTGCACTGGCACGACTGAACCTCGTCGCTTGAGGGCATTGCGCAAAGTTTGCTG
>DOHD01000178.1:13287-14453 GCA_003535455.1 Acidimicrobium sp. | reverse complement strand
TGGTGCTGACCGAGACGGTCTTTATCGAGAGCCCCGAACACATCACGCAACGCTTTTTCACCAATCTTGCGCAAACCCCGTGGGGTCATCTCGAGTTTGCCCTCGGTCTGATCGATCAATCCTGCATCTTTGAGTTTCTTCGTGAGTTCAGCCATGCGTTGCAGCGATTTGGCGACATCTTCGCCGAGCAGTTCACCAACTCGATCTAGATCGGCTTCAGCCAATGCCGACGGCGAGGATGCATTGCGCAACAAGTTGTCAAGTTGATCGAGGTCACCTAGATCTTGCATTGAACGCATCGCCTCGCCGAACCCCATCGGATCATCGCCGGTGAATTCTTGCTTTGCGCCCCAACCTTGTTGTGGAAACATCGTCTGCAACTTCTGAGCCAACTCGTTCATTTGCCATCGCAAGTCCATGTCTTCGAGAAGCTTCTCGCTTAGTTGGCGCATCTGTTCGCGCTGCTCTGGAGTCATTGAATTGAGCATCGCTTGAGCGTTTGCCATGCGCTTGGCCATTATCTCGAGAAGTTCATCCAAACTCTTCGGGTCTTCCGGAAAGAAGTCGCCGAATTTTTTCATGAAGTTTTCAAATTCTGGGTCTTCGCCTCGCTCGCGGCGGTTGAGCATCTCGTTAAGAGCGGCCATCATGTCTTTGGTGCGCTGCATTTCTTCGGGTGTCATTTTCTCAACTGCGCTCGAGGCTTGATCAAGATACTGCTGCATCAATTGGCTGCGCAGTTTTTCTAACAACGCCTCGAATCGTTGTTGGGCTTGCCGTGACTGAAAATCGTAATGTTCCAGCTCGCTGATTTTGCCGGCAAGATCCTGGGGCAACATGTCGAGCCGAAAATTTTTCTGCTCGGCAGAATCTTTGGCCAACGAGCCCCGGCGCTCGTCCCCCGATTTGAGGGCATCCGTTAGCGCCTGCTCGATAGCGTGCCGCTCTTCGTCGACTAAATCGTCAAGTTCGTCGGCGATTTCTTTGTAGACACCGCCAAGATCGCCTCGATCTTTTATTTCGTTGCGTTTCTCGCGCAGTTTTTGCATCATCTCGCGAAGACCCATCAGGCTTTCACCACGTTCGTTGCGCATTCCATCTTGCATCAATTTGCGCAACGCTGCATTCACATCACCGTGATGCACCAAGTCATCGGTTAATTCGTC
>DOHD01000178.1:11493-13247 GCA_003535455.1 Acidimicrobium sp. | reverse complement strand
GGCATAAGCGCACGATAGTACGGCTAACCGTAGACTGATAATCGCAATGCGCTTTCCTCGAACCTTTATTTTTGTTGATTTGTCTGGTTTCACGAACTTCACCGAGACAAATGGCGATCGTCGCGCAACAAAATTGCTCGGCGAGTTTCGCGCCGTTGCCAGAGCCGTGGCTTCAGAACGAGGTGTGCGAATCGACAAGTATCTTGGCGATGGTCTAATGGCAGTTGCGGTTGAACAAATTGATGGCATTACTTTCGCCCTTGAACTTGCTCGACGAGCCGAAACAGTCTGCGCCCCGCTTCAATTGCGAATTGGCATCGACACAGGCGACACGATGTTGTTCGAAGGTGATGACTACATCGGTAGCGCGCCAAACTTGGCTGCCAGACTTTGCGATGAATCGGCGAATCTTGGCGTTTTGATCCCGACTGAACATATTGAAGAACTGCCAGAAGGTGTCTCTGCCGCACCACACGGAGCACTCAAGCTTCACGGTTTCAATAATGCGGTTGAAGTTTCGGTGTTATCAGGTCGACCATTTATTGCCGAACGCAATGACACCAGCGAAATTTGGACTCGTCAACCCTTTCTGGGTTGAAATGCATTACGAGCCTCGCGACTATTTGTCGTTTGGTCTAGATGGTTTTCGCGCGATAAATCGCCTTGCCTGCTTTGGCGTCTTTGTTCAATCGCTTTGAAAGATGTAGACCTTCAAGTACAAACTCAACCGCGCTAGCAACCACCGCTGCCGACTCGTCACCTTTAACTAAATCGACAACAACTCTTCGCAAACCTGGCATTGTCTCGAGCATCGCGACATAGTCGCTCGAAGCAATATCCTCGCCTGTTTGCACGACTTTGCCTTCAACAAACTCGTCGGTAACAACACGAAGGTCTTCGGCTGAAATTCGCTGTTTGGCGACCTGCAGCACGGCACCGCGCACGAGTTGGTCGAAAACTTGAGATTCACGCGAATCGTCGATCACGTCAATTTCGATTTTGCCTGCGGTCGACGCAGCAAGCGCATCAAGATCACAGACTCGCGGTGCTACCTCGAATTCTTTCGCTTTAAGCGCACGACGCATGGCATTTGCACACATCAACTCTTGGTTGCTCGTAGTTAGGCGAACGCTAACCCCACTGCGCTGGTTGATTTTTGTGCTCACACGAGCAAGATGACTGATCGTCGCGATGATTTCTTCCATAAAGTTTGGTACTCGCACTTTCACATCGCCCACACTCGCTTTTCGCGACTCTTGGCGCACTACATCGATCTCGGTTGCAATTTCTAGCGGATAATGCGTTCGAATCTGGCTGCCAAATCGATCTTTTAGCGGAGTGATTATTCGACCGCGGTTGGTGTAGTCGTCTGGGTTGGCCGAGGCCACGAGCATGATGTCAAGAGGCAGGCGAATTTTGTAGCCACGAATTTGAATATCTCTTTCTTCGAGCACGTTAAGCAGACCCACCTGAATGCGCTCTGATAAATCTGGCAATTCGTTGATCGCAAATATTCCGCGATTGCAGCGTGGCACCAAGCCGTAATGCAGCGTAAGTTCATCGCTCAAATATCGACCTTCGGCAACTTTTATTGGGTCGACTTCGCCAATCAAATCGGCGATCGAAGTATCGGGTGTTGCAAGTTTTTCGCCATATCGCACCGAGCGGTGCACCCAATCAATGGGCGTCGCGTCGCCCTGACTCGCAACGAGCTCGCGCGCCTGTCGTGAAACTGGCGCGTAAGGGTCATCGTT
>DOHD01000178.1:5014-11481 GCA_003535455.1 Acidimicrobium sp. | reverse complement strand
CGCTCGCCGAGAAAAACAATGTCATGACCTGCAAGAAGCGCATTCTCAACCTGCGGCATGACGGTTTCTTCATAACCCAACACACCCGAAAAAAGTTGTTCACCGGCTTTAATTCGAGCGACAGTATTTACGCGAATTTCTTCCTTAACGCTTTGCGACTTCCAGCCTGACTGCTTTAGAGCCCCTAACGTTTTTGCAAGACTTGCAGGTGGTTGTATTTCGATCATGCGACCGAGATTAGTTGTAACTGACTGGCTTTAACTATTTCGAATTTTTGCTGGTTGAAGCCTTTGCCTGCGAAGCATTCTTCTTTGGCACAACTGCCTTGCCGGTTGCCGGACTCTTCTTTTGGGGGCTTGGCGCGCTTGTCGAACCCGTTTGTGCGTTTGTCACTACTGTCGATTTTTCAGAGACCAAAATTTTGCCGCTTTGTTCGACCACCACGACTTGATATGAGTTTTCACCAGCTGGGTTATCGGTGACTTTGAGCGCAGCAGCAGCCGCGGCTGGCACACTGCTTACCAAGATGCCATTGCGATAAATATTCACTGTTGCGCCGGCCTTGGCGTCAACTTTGAATGTGACTGCATTACCGGCAGCTTTCGCTGGCGCCAAAATTCGTGGTGCGCTGCCAACAATCAAAGGCATCGGCTGACCAAGTGCCGGTTGACGAACGACGTTGTTGTTGTTCGGGTTAACCGAATTATTTGTTGGCAAAGTAGGCGGCAAATTATTGAACGGCACCGTGTTACCAGGCGTGACATTGCCAGTTGAGTTGCCGGGCAGAACTGAATTAATTGGTACAGAAGTGGGTGGCGCTGTAGTTGCAGGAGTAGTAGTCGGTACTGTCGTCGTCGAGGTCGTAGTTGTCGTCGGAGTTGATCGACCGCCGCCACCGCCACCGCCNNCCGCCACCACCACCGCCACCGCCACCGCCACCGCCACCGCCGCCACCGCCACCGCCGCCGCCACTAGATGGTGGCGTCGTAGTTACTGGCGTACTAATGGTTTGCGCAGGTGGAGCTGAACTCAGAAGCGAATAAACAAATTTATTCGGCGAACCGGCAGCATCAGAAATTAAATCAGAGGTTGCAGTCGAAGTGATCCATGCGACAACTCGACTTACCGAAAGCGAATTGTCTGCGCTCAGCGCCAATGCGGCGACGCCCGCAACATGCGGCGACGCCATTGAAGTACCAGAAATTGTGTTCGTCGCAGTCGATGATGTGTACCACGCCGAAGTGATGTTTGACCCCGGGGCAAAGACATCAACACAAGAACCAAAGTTTGAATAGCTTGCGCGCGCATCTGATGATGTCGTGGCGGCAACGGTTATGGCCGATTCTTCGGCAGCGGGCGAATAGTTGCAGGCATTCGCGTTTGAATTGCCGGCTGCAACCACAAAGACGATGCCGTCGGCGACAGCTCGAGCAACCGCGAGATCTAGTGCCGCAGATCTTGCGCCACCCAAACTCATATTTGCCACTGCAGGTACACCCGCTTCGTGGTGAGCCACAACCCAGTCAATGCCGGCTATCACGCCCGAAGTTGAACCAGAGCCCGAGCAATCGAGAACTCGCACCGGCACCACGGTTGCCGCTGGTGCCACACCATAATTTGAACCCGCGACAGTGCCTGCGACATGGGTGCCGTGACCATTGCAATCTTGAGAAGCGCGACCATCGGCAATTGCACTAAAACCCGAAGTAACACGACTGCCAAATTCACTATGTGTCGAGAGCACACCAGTATCGATGATGTATGCGTTAACGCCTGCGCCAGAAAAATTGCTGATGTAGCGAGAATTGAGCGGCAGATTGCGTTGATCGATTCGATCTAAGCCCCATGACAATGCCGCGACACCAGCATCACTATCAACCGACGGCACCACCGCATCAGACGCGCTCGAACCTAACGACGTACCGATTGCATTTGTCGCCGTGACTATGAATGTGTAACTAACACCATTTGTCAACCCACGCACGATGCAAGAAAGAGCGCCGGTTGTCGAGCATGATTTGCTACCAGGAGTCGATGTCGCTGTGTATGCAGTGATAGCTGAATTACCGTCACTCAAAGGTGGCAACCAATTGACTGTCACGATCGCGTTACCAGCACCTACACGAACGCTTCGAGGCGCATCAGGAACTTGTGGCGTTGGCGCCGGGGTGAATGTCCAATTAAAACGAGTCGCGCCTTTTTTGCCACTGTAACCATCGACGGCAGCAAAGTATGTCGTGCCGGCGTTGACCGTAATTGAAACACGACTCCATAAGCCGGTCTCGCCCGTCGCGTCATCATTGACGGCAATTGTCGTCAAAGCATTGACGCTCGCGCCTGTGTATGCACCGAGAATCGTGTCAAAATCGCTACCACTGGTCGTCAACACAAGAGTGCCGGTTTCAGTTGCGACCCACTTGTACCAAATCGATGCTGATGGTGCATATCCACCATGGTTCGGCTCGCCAACCTCGCGTGACGCTGTTAGCGTCGAACTCGTCAAATAACCAGTTGAGTTGGTTAGTGCAATCGCCCCAGAAAACGGATCGTTAACCATCGCACTAATTGTCGTGACTGGTGAACTTTGCGTCGACCATACACCAGTGCCAACCTCGTTTATTGCAGCGACTCTGAAAATGTGACTAACTCCAGTCGTCAACGAGCGAATAATCGAAAATGTCGACGAACTGACACCGTCTGCGAGCGTCGTCCAAGCAGCACCTGAATTAACAGAATATTGAATCATGTAATCGGTGATTGGTGCACCACCATCGGTTGTCGGTTCTTCCCAATCAAGATCAACTTGACCAGTGCGTGCCGTCGCAACGACCAACCGTGGCGCACCTGGCGCAACTGGTGTCCAGGGGGTGTAGGCCTCAGAAGGCTCTGAAGGTTCGCCGGTACCGATTGCATTTTTTGCTCGCACTCTAAAGATGTGTGGCACACCGTCTTCAAGTGGGCTAACGGTTCGTGCCACGTTTGCGCACACACAACCGACAACACCAGTGTTACCGTCCCATGTTGTCCAAGTCGAGCCGTTATTCGTGGAATATTCGATGATGTAATTGGTGAGTTCTGAGCCGCCGTTAAAAGTCGGTGCGCCCCATTGAATTGCGACGCGACGAGGGCCGACCGAAATATCATTTACGCAACATGGCGCCGACGGAATGCCAGGTGAAACAGCCGTAGTCGCAATTGACGCGGCACCAGTGCCTGAAATATTTATTGCGCTGACCCTAAAAATATATGAAGTGGCATTAATCAGACCAGTCACGGTTGTCGAGCGAATTGTGCTTGTGGGGTCGGCGAATATCGACCACGCAACGCCCGCATTCGACGAATACTCAATCAAATAGTCGCTGACAGAACTGCCGCCATCTGAAACTGGCGCTGTCCAACTCAGAGAAATTTTGTTTAATTCAATATTTGTAACTCGCACGTCAAGGGGTGCACTTGGCTCGACAATCGCCCAAGGTGCAGCCGATGCAACCCCAGAAGGCTGACCAGTGCCGATGTTATTAACTGCTTTAATTCTGAAAAAGTAACTTGTGCCGTTAGTGAGACCAGTGACCGTAGAGGTAGTCGAAGTTGAAATGCCGTCATCAAAAACCAAATAACCGGCGCTGACGTCTGTCGTGTATTCAACCACATAGTCGGTGATCGCAGACCCACCGTTAAGTGTTGGCGCTGTCCAATTCAAACGCACGCTCTGATTGAGCGCGGTCGGGCGCAACGAGGTCGGCTCACCCGGAATGCCCGGTGTTGTAGTGACTACATTCGATGCGTCGCTGGTGCCAGCACTGCTAACTGCCTTGACTCTGAACGAATAAGTTGTCGCGTTGGTTAGGCCTGTGACGGTCGCGCTAGTCGTGGTCGAAACGCCGTCACTAAACGTTGACCATGTTGAGCCAGAATTTGACGAATATTCAACGAGATAGTCGGTGACGCTGCTGCCGTTATCGGTTGTGGGTGCGAGCCAACTTAGAGCAGCACTGCCGTTGCCAGCCACAGCAGCCAAATCGCGGGGGGTGCTTGGCGCAATCGGTGTCGGTGCAAGCCATGCCGACTTTGTGTAAAGAAAGAGGTTTACAGAACCGACACCAGGTGACGAAACAACATCAGGTGTCGCATATGTCAACAACTTTGCGGCAACCGCTGACGGCGACATAGTCGGATCTGCCTCTAACAACAACGCAGCAGCACCCGCGACATGTGGCGACGCCATAGATGTGCCCGACAAACTTCGTAGTGCCGTCGACGAGGTGAAATAAGCCGAAGTGATGCTCGAACCTGGTGCAAATATGTCAAGACAAGAACCGTAATTTGAATAACTGGCACGCGCATCAATCGAAGTAGTCGCTCCAACTGTTATCGCCGATGGTGCCGAGGCCGGCGAATAATTGCACGCCAAACTGTTGTTGTTGCCGGCTGCAACGACAACAGTTATTCCATCAGCAACTGCATTTGCTATCGCGGTATTAAGTGAACTTGAAAAACTGCCACCCAGACTTAAATTGGCAACCGCCGGTGCACCTGCCGCATGATCGGCGATCGCCCAGTTGATGCCTGCAATAACATTTGACATTGCGCCACTGCCACGGCAATTGAGAACACGAATTGGCACCAAACGAGTCGACTTAGCGACACCAGTTGTCGAACCGCCAATCGTGCCGGCGACATGGGTGCCGTGACCATTGCAGTCTGTCGAACCATAACCGTCGGCGATTGCGCCATAGCCTGACGCAACTCGACCTGAAAATTCGACATGATCAGCTCGAATACCCGTGTCGATGACATATGCAGAGACACCCGCGCCGCCGAAGTTATAGGTATACATCGCATTCAAGGTTCGCTCGCGTTGGTCGATGCGATCGAGACCCCACGACGGTGGGCTTGCTTGATCACCATCAATCTCAATGATCTGGTTTGGTTCGATACTTGCGACACGTGGATCTTTGCTCAAGCGCGCAAGTTGAGAATCGCTAAGTAACGCGACGTATCCGTTGATTGCTTGAGTAAATGCTTGAATAACTTCGCCCCCGAGTGCATTTTCTGCAGCGACGAACGCTTGTACGTCGACATCTTGTCGCAGCATCACGATTGAAGTGCCGGCAAGAGGGTCTTGCGCGTTCGAACCAGGAGCAACAGTCGTGCTGGTCGTTGATGTCGGCACCGTTGTGCTCGTAGTTGATGTCGTGCTGGTTGTCGAACTTGTCGATGATGTCGTGCTCGTACTAGTCGTCGATGATGTCGGCACCGTTGTGCTCGTAGTTGATGTCGTGCTGGTTGTCGAACTCGTCGACGATGTAGTACTCGAACTCGTCGTGCTCGACGAGTCATCATCGAGACGAATCACTCGATCGAGTTCGACAATCAAAACGTCGCGATCGGCCTTGAGTCGACGAACATCGGAGGCGTCAAGTTCGGCAACAAAGCCGTTCGCTGAGCCGTCGTAAACTTCGCTGATCGCATTGCCAAGTCGAGCCTCTTTGGTGACTTTTGCCTGCAGATCTGCATTGCTCGACAACATCACGATGTAGTCGCCCGCCGGGGAGTCGGCGCCAACAACGGCAGTCGGTAAAAACTGAATTGTCAACGAGGCAACTAAGGCAACCGACAGCCGCCCGCGCCAATGCGACAAGGATTGTCGGGTTAAAGCGAATTTCGCAGATTTTTTCACTTACTCTCAACCTATCTAGGGGGTGTTATGCAAAAAGGTGAACATTAAGTAAAAGTTGACTAAATCACTCGGGATTCAGATATCCTCGTCTCCGCAACAAGAACACAAGAAGTCCAGATAAACCTCAACAACAAGGAGTCCCAGAAATGTCTATTCGACTAGGAGACACAGCCCCCGACTTTGTCGCCGAGACAACTCAAGGCACGATCAATTTTCACGAGTGGCTCGGCGAGTCTTGGGGCGTGTTGTTCAGCCACCCAAAAGATTTCACGCCGGTTTGCACCACCGAACTTGGTTATGTTGCAAAAATAAAACCAGAGTTCGACAAACGCAATGTAAAAGTGATCGGCCTATCGGTTGACTCGGTCGAGTCACACAACAAGTGGGAGGCCGACATCGCCGAAACTCAAGGAACCCCTGTTAACTTTCCGATGATCGGCGACCCAGATCGCAAAGTCAGCAATCTCTATGACATGATTCACCCGAACGCAAACGACACGCTGACGGTGCGCAGTGTTTTTGTCGTTGGTCCTGACAAAAAAGTGAAACTCTCGATTACATACCCCGCATCGACAGG
This sequence comes from Acidimicrobium sp., assembly GCA_003535455.1. GTDB lineage: Bacteria > Actinomycetota > Acidimicrobiia > Acidimicrobiales > Ilumatobacteraceae > BACL27. The sequence continues at coordinate 5,224 of DOHD01000178.1, read as the reverse complement.
TCGTAATTTCGATGAAATTTTGCGAGTGATCGACTCGCTGCAATTGACCGCCAAACACAAAGTCGCAACACCCGCCAACTGGAAGAATGGCCAAGACGTCATCATTGGTGGTGCTGTTTCTGACGAAGATGCAAAAAAATTGTTTCCACAGGGATGGAAAACGGTTAAGAGTTATCTAAGAGTTCTCCCACAACCTAAATAAGGGTTCTC
>DOHD01000178.1:2545-4995 GCA_003535455.1 Acidimicrobium sp. | reverse complement strand
TATGGCAGTGGCGAGAGCGAAGTTCGTGCTCTCGACAAGGTCAGCGTCAGTTTCGAGCGCGGCAAGTTCAGCGCGATAATGGGCCCCAGCGGTTCGGGCAAGTCGACATTGATGCACTGCATCGCCGGTCTCGACGCCTTGACATCGGGCAGTGTGTTTATCGGCGACACTGATTTATCAAAACTTAACGACAAAGAAATCACAAGACTGCGTCGCGAAAAAGTTGGGTTTATCTTTCAAAGTTTCAACTTGATTCCGACACTTGACGCCTACGAAAACATCACCTTGCCACTCTCTCTTGGCAAATCAAAAGGCGACGAGGCATGGATTCAACAAGTCATCGACACGATCTCGCTCAAAGATCGACTCGACCACCGACCGAGCGAACTTTCGGGTGGACAGCAACAACGCGTTGCAGTTGCCCGAGCTCTGGCGTCTCGACCCGAGATTATTTTCGCCGATGAGCCGACAGGCAACCTCGACTCAAAATCGGGTGGCGACATTCTAAAGTTCATGCGTCGCGCGGTGACCGATTTGAAGCAAACCATCGTGATGGTCACCCACGACGCGGTTTCGGCAAGTTACGCAGATCGAATCGTGTTTCTCAGCGATGGGCACATAGCTGGCGAGATGACAGACCCGACACCCGAAAAGGTTCTCGACTATCTAAAACACTTAGGCGAATAGAAACCGCGATGTTTCGACTTTCTCTAAAAATGACCGTCGCCCGCAAAGGTCGGCTCTTACTGACTTCGTTGGCGATCATTCTCGGTACATCATTTTTGTCGGGTACAACGATTTTTTCAGACACAATCAACAGCACTTTTGATCGACTGTTTACAGACGTGTTTCGCGATGTCGATGCATATGTTCGATCAACCGACTCGGTCGACACAGGTTTCGGTGAAGTACGGGCGTCATCGCCGGTTGCGGTGCTCGACAAAATTCTCAATGTAAAAGGTGTCGCTGCCGCGGTTGGTGACATGCAAAGTTACGCCAGAGTCATCGCCAAAGACGGCAAACCGCTCGGCGAAGATCAAGGACCCCCAACCTTTGGTGGCATCGCCTCGGCAAGCGCAGCCGGATTATGGAACGTCGAATCGGGTCGCTTGCCTGTTGGGCCTAAAGAAATGATGCTCGATCGCGCAACCGCAGAAAACGGCAATTATGAAATCGGCGACTCGGTGCGAGTTACTGCACTTTCGGGCACGCGCGAATTTTCGCTCGTCGGCATCGCCAACTACGGCGATATTTCGTCGCCTGGTGGCGCAACCTTTGCATTGTTTGACCAACCAACAGCGTCTGAGTTTTTGCTCAAACCAGGTTTTGTTGACGCGTTTTTGATTCAAGGCGACGGCACGCTCAGCGACGAAGAATTGGCGCAGGCGATCGACGCCGTTTTACCCGCTGACGCCAAACTTGAGACGCTCACGGGTGCAGAAATTACCGAAGAAACTACGAGTCAGATCAAAAAAGTGTTGGGGTTCTTCACCGCGTTCTTGACTGCATTTTCGTACATCGCACTCGGCATCGGTTGCTTCGTAATTTACAATGTGTTTTCAATTACGGCAGCCCAACGCCAACGCGAAAGTGCCCTGCTTCGCGCGATTGGCGCGAGTCGTCGACAAGTTACGTTTTCGTTACTCGTAGAGGCGTTTATCGTCGGTCTAATCGGCTCGGTCATCGGCTTCGTCGCGGGCATCGGTCTATCACGAGCGCTAAGTGTGTTGCTCAACGCGATTGGGCTCGAGATTCCGACTGCTGGTTTGACGATTGCAACTGACGCGATAACTCGAACCGTCTTAATCGGCACGATTATCACAATTCTTTCGGCAATTTTGCCAGCACTTCGGTCAGGTCGTGTGCCTCCACTTGCGGCTATGCGCGAAACAGCACTTGATACTGTTCAAAAACTCACACGTCGAATTGCGATTGGTCTCGTATTGATTGTTGCCGGCGTAGTCGCGCTGTTCGCTGCGATGAACGGTGCCAGCGTCGCTATTTTGGGCGTCGGCGTGCTCGGTGTTTTTGCGGGTGTTTTGGTCATCGGCCCCGCACTTTCAAAACCAGTTGCAGTTGTGCTCGGCAAACCAGTGGCAAAGTTGCGCGGCGTGACAGGGGCGATGTCGCAACAAAATGCAGCGCGCAACCCGAAACGAACTGCTCGCACCGCGGCACCTGTTTTGATCGGCGTCGCACTTGTAACAGCGTTTACCGCGCTTGCCGCAAGTGTGAAAAACGAGATTCGAGAATCAATCGGCAGTTCGTTTCGAGGCGACTATGCACTCAGCGTAAAAAATCAAGGTTTTGGTGGCATACCAATGAGCGTCACAGATCGAATCGCGAGCCTCAAAGAAGTAAGCCAAGCAACTGGCGTCGGTTTCATCGCCGCCAAAGTTGGCGACGAATCTCCGTTTGTTTTGGTTTTTAATCCACAAACTTCAGACGGC
>DOHD01000178.1:0-2514 GCA_003535455.1 Acidimicrobium sp. | reverse complement strand
AAAGCACTGAGCAAAAACTTGACAATTGGTTCGAGTGTTCAGGTCACTCTTGTCGATGGTCGCTCGATGCAACTAAAGGTTGCCGGCACATACACAGATGCTTTTGGCAACTACGCAGTTAGTCGTGAACTCTTTGACGGATCAACCACGCCGTTGTTCGACAGTTTCGTTTACATCAAAACTGCCGAAGGCGTCAGCGAAGAAAGTGCGCGAACGGCGATCTCGGCAATTAGTTCAGACCTCGGCATCGGCACGCTTGAAAGTCGTGATGAATATATAGATACACAAGCCGCCCAAGTCGACCAGTTTCTTGCGTTGATCTATGGTTTGCTGTTCTTGTCGGTGATTATTGCGATCGTCGGCATCATCATCACGTTGTTGCTTTCTGTTTTTGAGCGTCGCCACGAAATTGGTTTGTTACGAGCGGTCGGCATGACCCGCTCTCAGGTTCGAACGATGGTGCGTTGGGAGAGCGTCATTACTTCACTGTTTGGTGCCGTAACTGGTGTAATTCTTGGCATATTGACAGGCATCGTGATCGTTGTTTCTCTGAACGACTCGGGTTTCAGTGCGTTCACGTTGCCAATTGGCAACACGATCTCGATTTTGATCGGCGCATTTATCATCGGCGTGATTGCCGCCGTGTTTCCGGCGTGGCGCGCGACCCGCACCGAAATTATTGCATCAATAGCCTCAGCCTGATTTGCGGGTGCGCTCTAATTCTGAGAGATAAATAAACTCGGCGGGGTGCACACCCGGTGGTGTGTCATGTTCAGTTACATATCTACTCGAACTTGTGCCAGCATGACGAGTTTGACAGTCTGCACACCAATACAGAACTCGATTGGCCTCGCCATGGTGCGTCACTCGAATTTGACCGTTGCAGCGGTCGCAGTTCTTGCCGTGTCGACCATAGACAGCCAACGAACGATCTCGGGTTGCATGTTGTGATTGCAACATCTCGGCTGCGATTGCGACAAGTTCGCGACACTCATCTCGATTGAGCGAACTAACTTTTGCCCACGGATGTAATTCGCAGGTCCACAACAGCTCGCAACGAAAAACATTGCCGATGCCGCGCATCACTCGCTGATCTAATAGAACTTCGGCAATGGTCGCATCGGCATCTTGGTAGCCGATCATCAAATCAACGCATAGTTCCAAATCTGTCTTGCCATCTGTCAAGTCGGGGCCATGCCGCCCCAATAGAGGGTGCCTGCGCGGATCAAAGTCGTGATGGGTTTCTATTTCGACGACATTAAAACAGGCAGCAATTCGATCTTCTACCTCAAGCACGACGTTTGCCTGATCACGATTTCTTTTTTGCCAGTCACCAACTCTGAAGATTCGCCACGCACCACGAAATCGCTGTTTTGTCCTGAGTACTACCGCGTCATCCCAAATGATTTCGATCTCGCGACCAAAGACCCGAACCTCTTCAACCACGCTTCCAAGCTTTGGGCTGATGGCGACATTTTCGTCGATCACCAAACCCGTCAACTTTTTGCCGATAAGAGCGACCCTCAGTGCCGCGGCCTGACGCTCGGCAGAATTAAAAATTGCGAGCATCACGGCAACACGCCGACCGAAGCAAGTGCCAGGCGCACGAGACGATCATGCCCACCAGTCATTTCGCTGCGCATTTCTGAACTTGTTGCCTGTGCTGGCGTGTACCAACCTAGATCAAGCGCTTGTTGCGATGGCTGACAATCTCCAGAAACTGGCACGACAAATGCGAGGCTCACAGCATGATGACGAGGATCGTGGAAGCCACTGATGCTCGGGTTGGTGAAATATTCAACGATCGTGAATGGCGCCGGTTCTGGTGGAATATTTGGCAACGCCATTGGTCCTAAATCTTTTTCGAGGTGTCGCAATAGCGCTTCGCGAATGCGTTCATTGAGCAAAACCCGTCCAGAAACTACTGTGCGTGAAATCGAACCATCGGGGGCTTGGCGCAGAAGCATGCCGACATGGGTGACGACGCCGAGTTCGTTGACCCGAACCGGAACTGCGTCTATATATACGAGTGGAACTTGACCGCGAACCAGCTCGAGTTGGTCACTATCCAACCAATTCGTTCGCGTATCGGTGATCTCGCCCAAGTGTCTTCTCCAAAAATTATTTGGTTATCAACATTGTTTCAGATAGGGCGACAAATTCGTGGCATCATGTAGCGATGAGCAAACCAAACTCTAAGATTTCAGTTTTCTTGCTCGCCGGGTTTCTCGGTTTGGCTGGCATCGCTCATTTTTTGGTGCCAGAGTCGTTCAATGCGCTGATCCCGAAGTGGCTGCCAGGCGATGCGAGTTTGTATACATATATAAGTGGTATCGCCGAAGTCGCTATCGCCATTTTTTTGCTCAAACCAAACACACGAAGCCGTGCAGCGTGGGCAGCGGTGGTGCTATTTATCGCTGTTTATCCAGGCAATTTATATATGGCATATGACTGGCGTGACCGTGATTTTGCTCAGCAACTCGTGGCTTACGGTCGGCTGCCGTTTCAAATTCC
>DOHD01000154.1 GCA_003535455.1 Acidimicrobium sp. | reverse complement strand
AGCATGCATTCCTGGTGGTTCGGCAAAAGTTGCCTCGTTCGGTTCGGCCTTTCAAGGTCAGAGCGGTTCGGCAAACGTTTCGAACTACATCTCTGACACCAACGGTTCGATCGGTTACGCAGAAGTTTCATTTGTAACAGATGCAACTCGTGCAGCCAAAGGTATGCAGTCAGCAAACATAAAGAACGCTGCAGGCAAGTTTGTCGGACCAACAGCCGCTGGTGCTTCGGCATTCGTTGCAGGTGCGACCATCGACGCAGCGGGTTTCGTGACATTCGACTACAAGCAGGTAACCAACACTGATGCTTATCCGATTGTTGCAGTGACTTATGGTCTCGGTAAGACTGCCAAGAGCGCGAAGAATGCGGTTGTAAGTGATTTCTTCTCGTGGATTCTTTCAACCTACGCACCGGCAAGCGCCGACGCTCTCGGATATGCGCCATTGACTGGTGCCATGTTGACAGCAGCAACAGCGCAAGCGAAGAAGATTAACTCGAAGTAATTACACAAGGTCAATGCGCCCTCAGCATTGACAAAAGTGCCCCGGGCTAAACACCCGGGGCACTTTTATTTAATATCGATGGCGAAATCTGAAATCAGATCTTCAACTCTGCGACGAATATCATCTCGAATTGGTCGAACTGCTTCAACGCCAAGGCCAGCAGGGTCGTCGAGAGCCCAGTCTTCATATCTCTTGCCGGGGAATATCGGGCAAGTGTCGCCACAACCCATTGTGATGACCACATCTGCTGCCTGAACAATTTCGACGGCAAACGGCTTTGGAAACTCATTGGCGATGTCGATGCCAACTTCACGCATGGCTTCGACCGCTGATGCGTTTAGATCTTTGCCGGGCAACGAGCCACCGGAGTAAACCTCGATTTTTCCGCGTGATAGGTGACGTAGCCAGCCCGCGGCCATTTGCGAGCGGCCAGCATTGTGGACACAAACGAATAGCACCGATGGCGGTGCGTCGTTGATTAGACCGCGGTTTTTTGCCATTGCGCGAAGACGATCGTCGGCGTATCTAGCGGTGAATACCGCGACAAACGTTCTTACCTTGGTGTCGGCGAAACTCTGATATGACTCTTTGACGATCGGGACGATGTCGCTCTCATCGAATTTGCCGGCGTATTTTCTTGAAAGTTGCTGGACGGCGTGCTCGATAATTTCGTTCTCTTCGGTTGGCTGGACGAAACTCATTATCTTCTCCTTGTTTGATTGTTTTTACTTGACGAGCGGCTTGATGCGCTCGACGAGTTCGTGAAATGTGCGTTCGAACGCCGTAACCGTGCCGAGTTCTGCAGGATCGGGCATTGACCAATGAATTCTTGACAAAGTAGTTCTGAGTTCATCGTGAGACTGGTCGCAAACAGTGATAACCGTCTTGCCTCGCGCATCATTCGGTTTGAATGTGCGTGGCTTCGCCGTCGTGAGATCGAGTTGATGTCTGCTTGCGACCTTCAGCGTCAATGGATGCACTTGTGTGGCTGGTTTCGTGCCGGCGCTCTCAACTTGACCGCCAACAATTGATCGCCAAATAGCGGCGGCAAGTTGTGAGCGCGCCGAGTTTTGGCGACATACGAAGATGACATTTGGTGGGGCGACAAAAGGTGAGAGATACGGAAGTTCGCGATCAATTAGGCGAATGAACCTTTTGCGTCGGTCGGCGTGCGATTCGAGTCGCTCGATTAAACCTGCGTCTTCAAGAAGGTCGAGATGGTGCGCCAATAATGCTGAACCAATTTCAAATTTTTCGATTAGCTCGCCAGGAGTGCGGTCTGAGCGCGAAAGTTCTTCGACTATTTCGAGACGACGTGGGTCTCCGAGCGCGGCAAAAACTTTGGCGCGATGTTGGAGCGAGGACATTGCCTTAGTATACATCTCTCAATAAAAATTGAGAGACTTTTCAGGCATATTTTCGTCGAATTTAAGTGTCTTCGTCGGGTTGTTCGCGAAGAAATCTCTCGAATTCGGCGCCGAGGTCGTCGGCGCTCGGAATTTCAAATTGTGTGCGGGCGTCATAATCGACTTCGAGTTGCGCGAGGTGCTCTGAGGCCTGCTCGTCGCCTTCGACGGCCGCGTCGTGAAGCTCTTCCCAGCGTTGAATTTCTTCGTATAGTTCAGCATGTCGGGTAGGCACGCCGAGCACGATTTCTAAATGTCGCAAAAGAGCGGCACTTGATTTTGGGTGCTGAGCATTAGTTAAATAGTGCGGCACGCCGACACGCAACGAGACTGCTGCGAGTTGTTCGCGTTCGAAGCGCTCTTGCATTACGCCGACAATGCCAGTGACGCCTTGATAAGTCGGTCGTGAGAGTTTTAATCGACGCGCGAGCGCGGCGTTTGTCGTGCTGCCAAATACGGATGGTGTTCGCGTGTGAGGTATCGCTTCGGCGATCGCACCCACCGTGACGGCGACCGTGCAGTTGAGATTTTTTGCGGTTTGCAAGACGCACTCAGAGAAGATGTTCCAGTTTGTGTGGGGTTCAATGCCCGAAAGAACCACCAGATCGCGTGAGCCTTCGGGAAAGCGAGCGATAACTATGTCGTTTTCGGGCCAACGTATTTTGCGTTCATCGTCTTCGTCGAAATAGACCTCGGGTCGCTCATGGGTGAAATCAAAAAATGGGTCAGGGTCGATGCTAGCGACGACTGTGACGGCGCGATCGTCGAGGCACCACTCGAGCGCGGCGGTTGCGGCACCCGCNNACCATCCACGAAGCGCGATTACGAGGACGGGGTCGCGCAAATTGGGCACGGCATCCCAGTCGGCTTCGAGCACATCTTCAATATTCATCGCGAGTTTTGAAAATGATCGTGACAATTAACTTCCACTGTGTAAGCATGGCAGCCGTGGTTGCGAATTCACTACCTAAATCTCGAGTTTCAAAACG
>DOHD01000147.1:5699-8926 GCA_003535455.1 Acidimicrobium sp. | reverse complement strand
ACCGAGTGCGACTCAGCGATTGGTTATCGGCACGCAGGGTCGTTTGGCGGCACAACTCCGTCTGAAGAGCGAGTAAACGCCGCCACAGAAGTTGAACCGATGCGATATGAAGCCAGCACAAAGTTTGATGAGTTGTTTGCTCGCAAAGACGCACCTTGTGCGACAACTGGCGATCGCCCTTGAAAAATCGCCAATACTTCTTGCATCGCGTCGGTCTTCAACGACGGAATCAGCACCGACATGTCACCAATTCGTTTCGGATAAGAGTCAATCGTGTATGTGCTGATGGTCTGAGTGTTCAAATCGCGCATCGCTTGAGCGAGCGTCAGCATGCCTCGCGGGGTCAGTTCGTCGTCGGTGATCACGTTTTTAAGTGCTGCGTTGAGCAAATCGTTTGCCACCGACAAACTCTTCGAGCCTTTGTCGAGTGCCCGTTGCATTGAGCGCCGCAAAAAATCTTGTTGGCGTTTAATGCGACCAAGGTCGCCGGTCGGGTCTTCGCGCCACTCTTGTGTCGTCGGATCAAAATATCGATAACCAGATCGAGATCGAACATATGCAAGGGCGGTGTCGCCGTCAAAATTGATGCATCCAGGTGTGGCGACATTGAAGCCAGTTTTCTTATCGCGGGTCGGGTATAAAAATGGCACTTTGACACCGTCAACAGCAGTGACTATTTCTTTGAACGCGCAAAAGTTGATATTGACATAGTGATCGACCGGAATATCAAAATTTTCTTTAATTGTTGCGACTAGTCGGTTCGGGTCAGTGCTTTGAAATGCCGAGTTGATTCGGTTTTGGCGGGTCGTGTCGGCGATGTTGACCCACAAGTCACGCGGAAACGAGAGTATCGCCGCTTGTTTTGAACTTGGGTCGATGCGAATGATCATTATCGTGTCGCTGCGTTCACCAAAACTCGTGCGGTCACCGATACCGCCCGACGTTGCGCTGTCGGGGCTTGTGCACGCACCATTGTCAGAACCTGTGAGCAAGAAGTTTTCAGCGTCGAGATTTTCAGTGTTTAGATCCCAGTCTGTGCCGAGTGGCGCCCCGCCATCACTGGCGTTTGGCTTGGCCGGTTTGTCAAGAGTGACTACCAAACGCTCGTTGAGCCGACCACTTACCCAAAACAAACCCAACGCACTCGTCACGAGAGCAAGAATCACGAAAATATTGAAAACGAGCACGACATAGTGCAGTTTCGGTCGCGCAACAACGCCACTTTTTGCTCGTCTTGCCCGCGCCATGTTGTTTTTAGTTTAGTGGCGAAGCCAGTGTGACCTGAGCAGAAACCTTGGTAGGTTCGGCATTCAAACCAGACTCGATGAATTCGATTTCTTGCAACNNCGCTGCGAAACTTTTGCCTCAGTTTTTGTGCGTCGCACAGCACCAAGCACCGAGCAAATTGCATCAAGACCCTCAATCGCATCCGGTGAAGCGTCAAAACCCTCGAGCGTCTCGGCAGTTGTTGGCCAGGTTGCACAATGAATTGAACCCGATTGCCACCACGACCAAACTTCTTCAGTTGCAAACGGCAACATCGGGGCGAACAAACGTTGCACGATGCTAAGAGCACGATTCAACGAAACCCGCGCCGAAGACGAATCTTGATTTTCGCCGTAGGCGCGAGTCTTGACAAGTTCGACATAGTCGTCGCAGAACCACCAGAAAAACGATTCAGTGCGTTCAAGTGCTCGTGCATAATCGAATTGTTCGAGCGCATTGGTCGACTCATCTACGACCTCTGCGAGCCTCACGAGCATTGCTTGATCAACTAAATCTTTTGGTTGGGCGCCCGCGGCGCCACTCGCTGCACCCGTGCCCGCGCTCGCCGTACCAACCGTTTCAATCGAACCCGCACCAAGTACGAACTTCGACAGATTCAAAAGTTTTGTCGCAAGTTTGCGCCCAACTTTCATTTGATCTTCGCTGAATGCCGTGTCGACGCCTGGTCGCGCGCATGCCGCCCAATATCGCACCGCATCGCTGCCATATTGATCGAACAAATCTGATGGCGTTACTACATTGCCTTTTGACTTCGACATTTTTTTGCGGTCGGGGTCGAGAATCCAACCCGAAAGACAAGCGTTCTTCCATGGCGCCATGTCGTGTTCGAAGTTCGAGCGCACCATTGTCGAAAACAACCATGTGCGAATGATGTCGTGACCCTGCGGTCGAACATCCATCGGAAATATTCTCTCGAACATTTCACGATCATCAACCCAATGACCAGCAAGTTGCGGTGTCAGTGACGATGTCGCCCAAGTATCCATGATGTCGGGGTCACCAGTGAAACCATCCGCCACACCGCGTTGATCAGCACTGAAACCTTGCGGCACGTCGGTGCTCGGATCAACGGGCAATTGATCGACAGTCGGCACCAGCGGGTTGTCATAAATAATGTCGCCATTTGCATCGAGGCGATACCACAGCGGTATCGGCACACCGAAATATCGTTGTCGGCTGACCAGCCAGTCGCCGTTCAAACCGCCGACCCAGTTCGCATAACGATGTTGCATGAAGTCGGGGTGCCACGTCAGTTCGTCACCGCGAGTCAATAACTTGTCGCGCAACTTTTCGTCACGCCCACCATTGCGGATATACCACTGTCGACTTGTGACAATCTCGAGCGGACGGTCACCTTTTTCATAAAACTTGACGGGGTGCGTGATCGCGCGCGGTTCTTCTGTAAGTTCGGCGGTTTCGCGCAACATTTCGACAGTCAAAGTTTGCGCTTGTTTCACAGTCTTGCCCGCGAGCCTCGCGTATTGTGTTTGCGCTTGTGGCGACATAATTTCTGGCGCCTGCATAACAAAGCGACCATCGCGACCGATCGTCGGTCGAGTTGCGAGATTCAATTCACGCCACCAGATCACATCGGTGAGATCGCCGAACGTGCAGACCATTGCGATACCCGAACCTTTGTCGGGTTGCGCGAGTGGGTGTGGGTGAACCGGCACGGCAACACCGAATATTGGCGTGATCGCATTTTTGCCAAAAAGATGTTTATAACGAGCATCGTCGGGGTGGGCAACAAGGCCGACGCACGCGGCAATTAATTCTGGGCGGGTGCTTTCGACGATTATCGCCTTGCTCTCGTCGGCGGCCTCGCGAAATTTAAGTTTGTGAAACGCGCCGGGTCGCTCGCGATCTTCAAGTTCGGCCTGTGCGACCGCCGTGCCAAAGTCGACATCCCAAAGTGTCGGCGCTTCTTGCGTGTATGCCTC
>DOHD01000147.1:3722-5638 GCA_003535455.1 Acidimicrobium sp. | reverse complement strand
GAGACCGGCACTGGCTTTGCATCTTTCGGCGGATCACCCCGAAACGGCGGCTCAAAACCCGCGACATATTTCAGCGACGGGTCGCACGAGACACCATAAAAATTTTGCACTCGGCGCTCGGTTGGCAAACCGTTGTCATCCCATCCCATCGGATAAAAGACAGATTTGCCTCGCATTCGCCAAAAACGCGCCAAGGCGTCTGTATGTGTATACGAAAAAACATGTCCCATGTGCAGCGAACCGCTGACCGTCGGCGGGGGTGTATCGATCGAGAAAACTTTTTCGCGCGTTGCAGTGCGATCAAAGCGATAAACGCCGTCTTGCTCCCATTGTTTTACGAATCGGGCCTCAAGACCATCAAGAGTCGGCTTCTCGGGTGCGCGTGACATGACGAAATAACGGTACTCGCCTAGCCTTAGACATTGTGCTGAATCTGTATGACACCGCGACTTCGCAGATTCGCCCGCTCAAACAGCGCGTGCCTGGCGAACTAAGTATTTACCTTTGTGGGCCGACGGTTTATGGGCCACCGCATATTGGTCACGGGCGAGCAACGCTTGTTTACGACATCTTGCGCCGTTATCTCGAATGGACAGGCGTGAAAGTGCGACTTGTTTCAAACATCACCGACATCGACGACAAGATCATCGACCGCGCGACTCGCGAGAACCGACCGTGGCTTGACATCGCCCAAAAGTGCGAGCATGTCTGGTTCGAATCTATGGCTCGCCTCGGTGTGAAGCGGCCGAACGATGTGCCGCGTGCAACCGAATATGTCGAGCAGATAGTTGGTTTGATCGCCGAATTGATCTCGAAAGACGCCGCCTATCGCACCGATGATGGCATATATATGAGTACGAGTGTCGTGGCAGATTACGGCTTGCTTGCGCATCAAAACATCGACGACATGTTGGCTGGCGGTGGCGATCGCAATGTGTTCGGCGCTGACCAAAAAAAGCACCCCGCCGATTTTGTGTTGTGGAAGTTTTCAAAACCTGGTGAACCTGCGTGGCCGTCGCCGTGGGGTGAGGGTCGCCCGGGTTGGCACAGCGAGTGCGTCGTGATGAGTCTCGAATTACTCGGCGAAGGTTTCGATCTGCATTGCGGTGGCGCCGACTTGCGATTTCCGCATCACGAAAACGAACGCGCGCAAGCAGTTGCGCTCGGCAAAGATTTCGCTCATCATTGGATGCATAACGGCTTCGTCGTCGATACCGAAGGCGAAAAAATGTCCAAGAGTTTGGGCAACGTCACAAACCTGCCTGACTTGCTAGACCGCTATGACGCTCGGGCCTATCGAATGTTGTTGTTGCAAACCCACTATCGATCGCCGGTCAAAGTTGGTCTCGACAACATCGACGCTTCGGTCAATGCACTTGCCGGCATCGACTCGTTTGCTGCTCGCACNNGCGTTTCGCACGGCGATGAACGACGATTTGAATACACCAGTGGCGATGGGCGTGTTGTTCGATGCTGTGCGTCGTGCCAATGTCGCAGTTGATGCGGGCGACAATCAAACTGCGGCAAGTGTGGCGTCGGCCGTGCGCGAAATGTGTGCCGCAATTGGTTTGCAACTCGATGTCGCCAAAGATATCGACGCCGACGCTCTGGCAAAAGCCGTTGCGCTTGATGCTGCCCGAGCCGCAAAAGATTTTGCTACGGCAGATAAGTTGCGCGCCGAACTGCAGGCGCTCGGCTATCTCGTCGAAACCACAAAAGCCGGCACCACCCTTCGCCACAACTGACCATTGTCACTCGGTTCTGGCGTCTTTGACCCGAATGTTGCGCCGTGGTCGCGGATAACTTATAGCCATGGCTGAATTTTCACTCTCGCTCAACGACGATCAACTTCAACTCAAAGATTGGGTGCATCAGTTCGCTGTCGACACGATTCGCCCCGCGGCCCACGAGTGGGA
>DOHD01000147.1:0-3679 GCA_003535455.1 Acidimicrobium sp. | reverse complement strand
ATGGTCTCGACTTCATAATGAATGCAATGAGCGACCCGACTGGTCTGACGATGGTTGTTGCAATCGAAGAACTTTTCTGGGGTGACGCGGGCATCGGCATGGCAATCATGGGTTCGGGTCTTGCTGCTGCGGGCATCGCCGGCAACGGCACGCCAGAACAAATGATCGAGTGGGTGCCGCAGTGTTATGGCACCGCCGATGATGTAAAACTCGGCGCGTTCTGTGTCAGCGAGCCAGATGCAGGTAGCGATGTTTCTAATTTGCGCACGCGCGCCGTTTATGACGAAGCGAAAGACGAATGGGTTTTGAACGGCACCAAAGCATGGATCACAAACGGTGGCATTGCTGATGTTCACGTTGTGGTCGCCGCCGTAGACCCCGAACTCAAAGGTCGTGGTCAAGCAAGTTTCATCGTGCCGCCAAAAACAAAAGGCCTGAGCCAGGGTCAGAAATACATGAAGCACGGCATTCGTGCAAGCCACACGGCAGAAGTAGTGCTCGAAGATGTTCGTGTGCCGGGTAGATGTTTGTTGGGCGGCAAAGAAAAACTCGACGCCAAACTCGCGCGCTATCGCGAAGGTACTTCGAGTGGCAAACAACCGGCGATGGCGACATTCGAAGCAACTCGACCGGCAGTTGGTGCACAGGCGCTCGGCATTGCACGTGCCGCATACGAATATGCGCTTGACTATGCCAAAGAGCGCAAAGCATTTGGCAAGCCGATCATCATGCACCAGGCAATTGCTTTCAAACTTGCCAACATGATCACCGAAATTGATGCGGCTCGTTTGCTTATTTGGCGTGCATCGTGGCTGGCAAAAAACGGTGGCTACAAGAATGCCGAAGGTTCGCAAAGCAAGTACTACGCATCAGAGATGTCGGTGCGCGTCACCGAAGATGCGATTCAGATTCTGGGTGGCTACGGCTACACCCGCGAATATCCAGTTGAACGTTGGCACCGCGACGCCAAGATTCACACCATCTTTGAGGGCACGAGCGAGATACAACAATTAGTAATCGCGCGTGCAATCTCTGGTCTGCGCGTCGAGTAACTAGGCCTCGACACGGGCAATGTCTCGTAGTCGAACAGGTAGAATTGTCGTATGCTTGAATCGCTCGGAACTGTTGATGAGATGTACCTCGAGGGTCTCGAGATGAAGCGTGCTCAGATTCGGCGTGAAAATCCTGAATTTGAAGATGATGCAGTCGAAGAATCTCTTCAGCGTTGGATCATTGATCGCCCGATGGACGCTCCAGGTCGTGTCATCAATCTGTGAGTCTTCTTTCCACAGCCGCTGAAGTACTTGCTTCACTGCGACAAGAGAACATCAAAGGGTGCCTCATAGGTGGGCTTGCAGTTTCTGCCCGGTGCAACCCCCGCTTTACGCTCGATATAGACCTCGCAGTCGTTATTGATACAGATGCTCAAGCCGAGCGCATCATGCATGCGTTGGTGGCGAGGGGATTGCAAACGTTGGGAATTGTTGAGCAGGAAAGTGTCGGGCGTATGGCCATGGCTCGGCTCTCAACGCAGGACGGTCTCAGTATTGACCTTTTGATTGCGTCATCTGGCATTGAAGCAGAAGTTGTTGCAAATGCTGAAACACTTGAAGTAGCGCGAGGAGTCTTGTTGCCTGTGGCGCGCACGGGTCACCTCATCGCGCTGAAATTGTTGTCGGTCGCACCTGGTCGCGAGACCGATTCAGCCGATTTGCGAAACCTTGCTGCAGTTGCGACAGAGGATGAATGGCGCCTTGCGAGTGAGGCTCTTCAACTTATTGCAGAACGCGGTTATGCCCGTGGACGCCAACTTGATACCGACCTGCAAGAACTCCGCACATCAACTTTCTGATTTCAAGTTCTCACATAATTCATTTCTCGCCTAATCTCAGCATGTGGCGACCAAGTATGAAATCGCTCTTGAAAAAGTCAGAAATGGATTACAACCCGAGTTAGCAGCCGCTGAACTAGTTGATTCGATGACGCTTGACGAAAAAGTGCATTGTCTAGATGGGGCGGTGCCGTTTTGGGTGGGCATCAAAGACATAACGACCGGCGGTTATCACAGTCGACCATTCAGGGCCGCGAGAGTTGAGCGACTCGGCATTCCTGGTTTTCATTTTTCAGATGGGCCTCGTGGCGTTGTCGTGGGTGAGGCGACTGCATTTCCTGTCTCGATGGCGCGCGGGGCAACTTTTGACCCAGAACTAGAAGTGCGAGTCGGCGATGCCATCGGCAAAGAACTTCGCACGATTGGTGCAGATCTTTATGGTGGTATTTGCGTCAACTTGTTGCGTCACCCAGCATGGGGACGAGCACAAGAAACTTATGGTGAAGACCCGCACCATGTTGGTGAAATGGGTGCCGGTCTTACTCGCGGCGCGCAACGCCATGTGATGGCAACTCTGAAACATTTTGCATTGAACTCAATGGAGAACGCGCGTTTCGGTGTCGACGTCACAGTCGACGAACGCACTTTGCACGAGGTCTATCTGCCTCACTTCAAACGCATCGTTGATGAAGGTGTTGCCTGCGTAATGACGGCATACAACTCAGTCAATGGGCAGTGGTGCAGCCAAAATGAAGAACTGCTTGCCGAAATTTTGCGTGACGAATGGGGCTTTGCAGGTTTCGTCATTTCAGATTGGATATTTGGCGTTCGTGACGGTGTCAAATCGTTGCAAGCAGGTCTTGATGTTGAGATGCCATATCGCATGATTCGAAACGCGCCGATTGTTGCCGCACTCGCAGAGGGTTTGATAACTGAAGAACTTGTCGCCAGCGCAGTAACCCGCACAATAACCACGATGCTTAAGTTCAATGTCGGTGAGTTGCCGGTGCGCGATCGCTCGGTCGTGTTGTGTAGAGAACACGTGATGCTCAGCCAAGAAGTCGCCGAGAAGTCGATGGTGCTTTTAAAAAACGAAAGTGTCAGCGGCGCAGCGTTGCTGCCACTCGGTCTGAAGCCAGGTTCAAAAATCGCGATGTTCGGTCGTCTTGCTGCTGCGCGCAACATTGGCGACGGTGGCTCAAGCGATGTAATGGCACCGAATGTTGTCACGCCACTCGTGGGCATTCGCGAGCATTTTGCTAATTGCGAAGTTACTTACGAGCCTGGTGCAACTCTTGAAGAGCAAGCGCGATTAGCCAAACGTTCAGATGTTGCAATTGTTGTTGTCGGCTACACAAAAGAAGAAGAGGGCGAGTTCATCGGTGACTCTGAAGACACGGTTGATCTGGTCAAACAAATTCCGCGACAAGACGACCCAATTTTGGCTAGCGAATACGAAAAATACATACGCGAAAACCACCATTATGCACCAGATGAATTGCGCATCAAATCTCGCAACGGCACGTTTTCNNATTGGCGGCGATCGAGAGTCAATTCGGCTACTTGACGACGATGTGCAAATGATTCGCGCCGTTGCCAAAGTGCAACCGCGAACGATTGTCGTGATTGTGGCTGGCAGTGCCGTCGTGATGTCAGAGTGGATCAACGAAGTGTCGGCAGTCGTCATGGGTTGGTACAGCGGCATCAACGGTGGTCGGGCACTCGCAAATATTTTGTCGGGTGCCGTGAACCCATCGGGGCGTTTACCTTTTGCAATACCGCACGATGAATCGCATTTGCCGTTTTTTGATCGCAACGCCAAAAAAATCACTTACGACTATTGGCACG
>DOHD01000008.1:6485-13858 GCA_003535455.1 Acidimicrobium sp. | reverse complement strand
GGCCGTTCTAGTCGCAACCGTTCGTGCGCTTAAAGCACACTCGGGCAAGTACAAGATTGTTGCCGGCAAGGCGTTGCCAGAAGATTTGCTCAAAGAAAACCCAGATGATGTGATTGCGGGTGCAGCAAACTTGGTCAAGCAAATTGAAAACGTGAAGGCGCATGGCGTTTCGCCGGTTGTGGCAATCAACAGCTTTCCGACCGATCACAAATCAGAACACGAAGCGATTCGAAAAATTGCCGAGGGTGCCGGTGCCCGTGTTGCAATTTGTTCTCACTTCGCCGATGGTGGCGCTGGTGCAAAAGATCTCGCCAACGCTGTTGTCGAGGCATGCAACGATAAGAACTCGTTTCATTTCTTGTATCCAGATGAGGCGTCACTCAAAGAGAAAATCGAAAAGATTGCGACGACTATTTACGGCGCAGCGAAAGTCGAATATACGAGTCTTGCGAGCAAGCAAATCAAGAACTACACAGACAATGGCTTTGCGAAATTGCCAATCTGTGTCGCCAAGACCCATTTGTCGATTTCTGGTGATGCTTCGTTGCGTGGCGCCCCGACGGGTCACACATTGAACGTGCGTGAAGTGCGAGCATCGATCGGCGCAGGTTTTGTCTATCCAATTTGTGGCGATATGCGAACAATGCCGGGTCTCGGCACGAAACCTGCTGCAGCGATAATCGACTTCGACGCGAACGGTGAAATCGTCGGCTTGTCATGATCGCCGAGGTTAAACGCACGCCAGGCGGGGCGATTCTGCTTGACGGCATAGCGTTGCGCGACGAAACCGTAGCCAAAATCAAAGAGACGATAGTTGCGGCTGGTAATCCGAAAATTTGTTTGGCGACCGTTTTGGTCGGCGACGATGCACCGAGTCATATATATGTAGCAAACAAACATAAAAAGGCCCAGGAAGCGGGCATGGTTTCACGAGGGGTTAATTTGCCGGCAACCGCCACCCAGGCTCAAGTTGAGCAAGCGGTCGCAGAATTGGTGGCAGACAAAGAGGTGCACGGTATTTTGGTGCAATTGCCGTTGCCGAAGCACCTCGACACAGAAGCGGTGCTTGGTTTGTTGCCAGCCGAAAAAGATGTCGATGGCTTGACCGAGCGATCGCTCGGACGTTTGGTGCGCGGTGTAAAGGGACATGTGCCGTGCACCCCGCTCGGAGTTATGCGCTTGTTGCAAAGTTACAAAATCGAAACCAAAGGCAAGCGCGCAGTTGTAATTGGTCGATCGGCGTTGGTCGGCTTGCCTCAGATGTTGTTGTTGGTCGGGCGTGCAGCCGATGCAACCGTGACGGTTGCCCATAAGTCGACCAGCGACATGATCGAAGTTTGTCGCGAGTCGGACATAATCATTGCTGCTGCAGGCGCCGCACGCATGGTCACCGCTGCCCATGTCAAACCAGGCGCCACAGTGATCGATGTTGGTGTGACACGAATTGACAACAAGATCGTCGGCGATGTTGATTTTGACGCCGTTCAGTCGATCGCTGGCGCGATAACACCGATGCCTGGCGGCACAGGACCGATGACGATTGCATGTTTGCTCGAGAACACACTCGAGGCCGCGCGAATGCTTGGTGCGATTTGAAAAAACTCGCAACAGTTTATGATTTTGTAATTGTTGGTGGAGGTTCGGCTGGTTCTGCACTTGCAAATAGGCTGAGCGCAGATTCAAAAAATAAAGTTCTCGTGCTCGAGGCAGGGCGACCAGATTATTGGTGGGATGTGTTCATCCACATGCCGGCCGCATTGACGTTTCCGATTGGTAGTCGATTTTATGACTGGCTTTATGTTTCTGAGCCTGAGCCGCATATGAACAACCGTCGCATTACCCAAGGTCGAGGCAAAGTTTTGGGCGGGTCATCGAGTATCAACGGCATGATCTTTCAGCGCGGCAATCCTCTCGACTACCAACGTTGGGCGAACGATGAGGGTATGTCGACCTGGGACTATGCGCACTGCTTGCCGTATTTCAAGCGACTTGAAAATTGTCTGGCGGCACCGATTGACGATCAATTTCGCGGACACTCTGGCCCGCTCGTGCAAGAACGTGGACCAATCAAGAACCCGCTGTTCGGTGCGTTCTTCAAAGCCGTGCAACAGGCAGGTCACGAGTTGACCACCGATGTGAACGGCTACAAGCAAGAGGGCTTTGCCGCATTTGATCGCAACCTGCGTCGCGGGCGAAGGCTGAGTGCGGCACGTGCATATTTGCACCCGGTTATGCATCGAAAAAATCTGACAGTGCAATGTCGTGCACTAGTCACGAAGTTGATTATCGAGAACAAAAAAGTAGTCGGCGTAAATTTTGATTTGCCGTTTGGTCGCAAGCGAACGGTGATGGCAAAAGAAGTTGTGCTTTGTGGCGGCGCGTTTAACTCGCCTCAATTATTGCAAGTTTCGGGGGTTGGCGACACCGATCATCTGAAAAGCGTTGGTGTTGAGCCGGTGCACCATTTGCCAGGCGTCGGCGCTAATTTGCAAGATCACCTCGAGGTGTATGTTCAGCATTCATGCACCAAACCTGTGTCGCTTAACCCGAAGCTGAAAATGCACTATCGGCCGTTCATTGGTTTGCAGTGGCTGTTTCGTCGTGGGGCCGGTTCTTCGAATCATTTCGAAGGCGGTGGGTTCATTCGTGGCAACGAGTCTTTCAAGTATCCAAATTTGATGTTTCACTTTTTGCCGATCGCGGTTCGCTACGACGGCACGGCACCTGCGGGTGGTCATGGCTATCAGGTGCATATTGGTCCGATGTATTCGAATTCGAGAGGCAGCGTAAAAATTAAGTCGCCCGACGTGCGAGTCAAACCTGAATTGCGACTTAATTATTTGTCAACCCCTGAAGACCGTCAAGAATGGGTCGAGGCAATCGCCGCTGCTCGAAAGATTTTGTCGCAACCGGCGTTCAAAGAATTTGACGGCGGTGAAATTTCGCCCGGCCCTGAATGCCAAACTGATTCACAAGTTCTCGAATGGGTTCGTCGTGATGGTGAGACTGCGTATCACCCGTCGTGCACCTGCAAAATGGGAGTTGACGAAATGGCCGTAGTCGACCCGATGACCATGCGTGTACACGGTTTAGAAGGTCTACGCGTGGCCGACGCATCGGTGATGCCTTATGTGACCAACGGCAACATTTATGCACCGACGATGATGATCGCCGAGAAGGCAGCCGACATTATTCTCGGGGTCAACCCGTTGCCGCCAGAGTATGTTCGATACTTCAGCCACGCAAACTGATAGCGTTTCATTCGTTGTGCTGGAGACCCAGTAGACGGACATTTCTATTTGTAATGGAGAAAATGTGAGCAACGAAGAATTTCAAGACATCGATCTCGCCCAATTGTCGGATGATGATCTCGTCGCCCAAATGCATGATGATCTTTACGACGGGCTCGGTCCAGAAATTATTGAGGGCACGACGATTTTGCTTGACCGCGGATGGTCAGCAACCAAAGTTCTAGAGACTGCGCTTGTCGAGGGTATGCGCATCGTTGGTATTGATTTTCGGGACGGCATTTTGTTCGTTCCAGAAGTTTTGCTCTCGGCGAACGCGATGAAGGGCGGCATGGCGATTTTGCGTCCGCTTCTTGCAGAGACCGGTGCAGAGTCGGTTGGCAAAGTTGTGATTGGCACCGTCAAAGGCGACATTCACGACATCGGCAAAAACCTTGTCGCGATGATGATGGAGGGCGCGGGCTTCGAGGTAATCGACCTTGGCATCAACACCGATGCAAACAAATACATTGCGGCACTTGAAGAGCACAAGCCAGACATTCTCGGTATGTCGGCGCTGTTGACGACGACGATGCCATATATGAAAGTCGTTATTGACACGATGAAAGAAAAAGGAATTCGTGACAAATACATAATTTTGGTCGGCGGTGCACCGCTCAACGAAGAATTCAGCGTCGCTGTTGGCGCAGATGCGTATTGTCGAGATGCTGCTGTGGCGTCAGAAACAGCCAAACAACTCGTTGGTGCGCGTCGTTTGCGTAATGCCGAGCCACCAGGCCCATCTGTCGCCTGAGATTTAGATAGCGATGTCATCTGACTCGCGACCATTGATAATTGCTTGCGGGGCACTAGTCAGCGAGTTGCGGTCGGTGCTTGTTGCGACGGGCATTGAAGATTCGGTGGAGGTCAAATATCTGCCGGCAAACCTGCACAATCGACCAGAAAATATTGCGCCTCAAGTCGAAGAGATTCTTGCGAGTTCTTCAAGGCGGCGAGTATTCGTGGCTTATGCCGATTGCGGCACCGGCGGTCATCTAGATCTGGTGCTGGCCAAGTATCCAAAAGTTGAGCGGTTGCCAGGTGCCCATTGCTATGAATTTTTCGCTGGGACCAATGAATTCATGTCTGCCCACGATGAAGAGCCCGGCACGTTTTATTTGACAGATTTTTTGGCAAAGCACTTTGATGCTTTGGTTTGGCAAGGTTTGGGTCTTGATGAGCATCCCGAGCTTCGTGAAACGTATTTTGGCAATTATCGGCGGGTTCTGCTTCTCTCACAAACGAACAATGTTGAAATTGTTTCCGCAGGTCGGCTCGCCGCGCAAAAGCTGGGTTTAGAATTTGAGCACCGACATGTCGGTCTTGAGAACTTCACTAATTCGGTGCCGGTCGCGTTTTTGAGACCGACCGACAAGTAAAAGTCGATAATAAAAGTTGAGGGAGAGTTTTAGGTGCCACGCGGAAGCAATGAAGTGATCGTGATTATGTGGCGTGATATCCCCGCGCAAGTTAACGCGCAGATGGGACGCGAGCGAAAGCAGGTGCAACTTGCCGAAAAGTTTCAGCGGGCGATCGATCGCGCAAAACGCAAGGCGCATATCTACACCGCCGAAGAAGATATCGCACAGTGGCGTCGCGTGAGTTTGCCGCTCGTTGGTGATATGACCGAGGCGGCTCAGCGAGAAGCTGATCGCCTTGATAACGAGTATTCTCGAGAGCGCCTTGGCAAGCTTGCCTTTGCCGGCGGTTTTGAAGCCGACGTAAAAGACGATGAGTTCACTAACCAGCAGTTGTTAGATCTAGAAGAGTTAGAAGAAAACGAATAGCCAGAATTTAAGTATCGAAAAGGAACGAGAGACATGACCGACACAATTATTTCATCAGCAACAAAAGAAGTGGTCATCGGTTTCGGTCGTCCGTTCGTGATGATTGGCGAGCGAATCAACCCGACCGGTCGCAAATTGTTGGCGGCCGAAATGAAAGAAGGCAACTTCAGTCGTGTAGAAGCCGATGCGCTGGCACAAGTCGCAGCCGGTGCGCACATGCTCGATGTCAACGCCGGTATTCCGTTGGCTGATGAACCTGCGTTGCTGGCGCGCGCGATCAAACTTGTGCAATCGATCACCGATGTGCCGCTGTCGATCGACTCTTCGATTATTGAAGCGCTTGAAGCCGGGCTTTCTGTGTATCAAGGCAAGCCGTTGGTCAACTCTGTAACAGGCGAAGACGCGAATCTCGAAAGAGTTTTGCCTTTGGTTGCCAAATACGGTGCTGCCGTTGTCGCGATCTCCAACGACGAAACCGGCATCAGCATGGACCCAGATGAGCGTTTTGCTGTCGCCAAAAAGATCGTGAACCGCGCAGCAGACCACGGAATTCCGGCAAGCGACGTCGTGGTTGATCCGCTTGTGATGCCGATTGGTGCGATGGGCGATGCAGGCCGCACTGCATTCAAAATCATTCGGCGCCTGCGCGAAGAACTCAAAGTCAACACCACCTGTGGTGCCTCGAATGTGAGTTTTGGTATTCCGTCGCGAAACAACATCACAGGTACTTTTTTGGCGATGGCGATTGGCGCTGGTATGACCTCGGCGATCATGAACCCGTTGCATGAAGAAGTTAAGACTCTCGTGATGGCCGCCGATGTTCTGGTTGGCAATGACGAAAACTGTTCGGCATGGATTCGTGCGAACCGCGACCCGAATGAAGTCAATGCCGAGCGAACCGCGCGAAATAGTCGCGGTCGCCGTAGAACCGAATAAGTCGCAATATGGATCGACGCGTCGTCTTCACCCCGTCGGGGCTTGACGGCGTTGTGCAAGACGGCATCACCGTGCTCGAAGCGGCCCGACAATTGGGTGCCGATATTGATTCGGTTTGTGGTGGTCGCGGAATTTGTGGCCGTTGTCAGATAACCCCATCTGTTGGTGTTTTTGCCAAGTGGGGAATCACCGCCACGCCAGAATCGCTATCGGGGCCAGCAGAAACCGAAACAAATTATCGCGCAAAGCGGGCACTTGTGCCCGGCAATCGTTTGGGTTGTGCGGCGCGAATTTGTGGCGATGTAGTGATCGACGTGCCCGCGATTAGTCAGGTGCACAAACAAATCGTGCGCAAAGATTTAGATCTAGAGCCGATAACTGTTGACCCAAGTTTTAGTTTGTTTTATTTGATGATTCCTGAGGCGCAACTAGGCGACTCAGTGAGTGCTGCAGACGCGTTGGCCGAAGCGGTTGCGACGCAGCACAAGCGCACCGCGCCAAGCGTTGCGCGACGCGCACTGAGTAGTTTGCATTCGGCGATGGCAAAAGCAGAAGGTGAAGTAACTGTTGCTGTACGCCACACGCAAGACGGCGATCAAATAGTGGCGGCTTGGCCCGGATATGTAGATGCTGCGTATGGCATTGCCGTCGATGTTGGCTCGACAACAGTCGCTGGTCACTTGTGCGAGTTGAAGAGCGGCGAGATTGTCGGCAGCTATGGATTAATGAATCCGCAAATTCGATTTGGTGAAGACTTAATGAGTCGAGTTTCTTATGTGATGATGAATCCTGGTGGCGATGTCGAGTTGACAACTGCGATTCGCGCGGCGCTGAACGAGATGATTGGTGGGCTCGTGAGTCAAGCCGACGTTGAACTTGAGCGCGTGCTCGAGATCACGATCGTTGGTAATCCGATTATGCATCACATCGTGCTCGGCATCGACCCGACGCCGCTCGGTATGGCGCCGTTTGTATTGGCAACAAACGAGTCAGTCAGCGGTTGGGCGACCGAACTCGATTTGAAATTGCCCAACGCTAGTTACTACGTCGGCCCGTGCATCGCCGGACACGTCGGCGCAGATACGGCTGCGGCGATTTTGGCCGAAGGTCCACATCGATCGAAAGAAATGCAGCTACTTGTAGACATTGGCACGAATGCCGAAATTGTTTTGGGCAACACTGAAAAACAGTTTGCTGCGTCAAGTCCGACTGGCCCGGCGTTCGAGGGCGCACAAATTAGTGCGGGACAACGCGCGACTGCGGGCGCGATCGAACATGTGCGTATCGACCGCGAGACGCTAGAGCCGCGGGTCAAAGTGATTGGTTCTGAATTATGGAGCAATGAGCCGGGTTTCATCGAGTC
>DOHD01000008.1:0-6379 GCA_003535455.1 Acidimicrobium sp. | reverse complement strand
GAACAAGGCGACACGAAACTTTATGTAACGCAAAACGATGTTCGCGCAATTCAACTAGCCAAAGCGGCGCTTCGTGCCGGCATTGATCTGTTGGTCGAACATGCCGGCTCACCAGTTGTTCATGACATTCGACTTGCCGGTGCTTTCGGTGCGCACATCGACCCGGTTTATGCGATGGTGCTTGGTCTGGTTCCTGATTGTCCGGTCGCGGGCGTGCGTGCGGTCGGCAATGCGGCCGGTGCGGGTGCTGTGCAATCGTTGTTGTCTCGAAAGTTGAGATACGAAATGGAAGACGCCGTGCGCAAAGTTACCAAGATCGAAACGGCAACCGAACCACGATTTCAGCAGTTGTTCGTCGAGGCGATGGCGTTTCCGCACAAGACCGCAGAGGCGCCAAACTTGGCGAAAGTTATCGATCTGCCAGCGCGCAGCGTCGGCAATGGCGAAGGGCCGACTCGATCAGGTCGCCGTCGCCGTTCGTCTAGTGGCGTGGCAGAATAGAAAACATGTCAGACACAACGCGCACAAAACGCTCGGGTGGGCGCGCCGGTCGTCAGAATCTGCGCACTTCGCACGAGCCAGAGCGTGATGCGTTTATCACGCGACTGATCAAACCATATGAACTGGTTTCAGACGAAGGTCTAGAACTGATCGAACATAACGCCGACACCGTGCTCGAAGAAGTTGGCATCGAAGTGCGTGACTATCCATCGGCGATCAAGCGGTTCAAAGACGCCGGTGCGGATGTCGACGGCACACGGGTGCGGTTTCCGCGCGGTATGTGTCGCAAAATTGTTTCGGCGACCGCGCCGAGCGTTTATACGCAACATGCTCGTAATCCGAAAAACAATGTGCAGATCGGCGGCAACGCGACGGTGTTCGCGCCAAACTATGGTTCGCCGTTTGCATACGACATCGACAATGGTCGGCGATACGCGACGATTGTCGACTTCCAAAATTTTGTGAAACTTGCTTACATGTCGCCACGCATGCATCACTCGGGTGGCACGGTTTGTGAGCCGGTTGATATTCCGGTTAGCAAGCGTCACCTCGACATGGTTTATGCACACATCAAATACAGCGACAAGGGTTTCATGGGTTCAGTTACCGCTGGAGAGCGGGCACAAGACAGCGTCGACATGGCACGCATTGGTTTTGGCGGCGACTTGCAAGATCGCACCGTGATGACGAGTTTGATAAACGCTTCTTCGCCGCTTGTATGGGATGCGTCGATGTTGGCATCAGCCGAGGTTTACGCGCTCAATAATCAGGCGACGATCATCACTCCGTTTATTTTGGCGGGCGCCATGGCGCCCTCGACGTCGGCTGGCGTTGCAACTCAAACTCTTGCCGAAGCGTTGGCTGGCATGACATTCACACAACTTGTGCGACCAGGTGCGCCCGTGATTATGGGTTCGTTCGCTTCGTCGATGTCGATGCAAACAGGTGCGCCAACTTTTGGCACGCCAGAGCCGGCGATTGTTCTGTACACGATGGCGGCGTTGGCTCGTCGACTCGGTGTGCCGTTCAGGTCGGGTGGCTCGCTCACGGCGTCAAAGTTGCCAGATGCGCAAGCGGCATACGAAAGTGCGGCGACGCTGTTGCCGACATTGATGGCGGGCACGAATTTCGTCTTGCACGCCGCCGGCTGGCTCGAAGGCGGGCTAGCAATCGGTTATGAGAAATTTATTTTGGATGACGACCAACTCGGCATGATGGCGACATTCGCGAAAGGTCTCGACATTTCACCGAACGGTCAGGCACTCGACGCGATTCGCGAAAACCCCCCGGGCAATCACTTTTTGGGTACGGCGCACACTCTGGCGAATTTCGAGTCGGCTTTTTATCGTTCGACAACTTCAGACAACTCGAGTTACGAGCAGTGGCTAGAAGACGGCGGCGACGACGCTGCAAAACGAGCCAACAAAATTTGGAAAGAGCGACTTGCGTCATATGTCGCACCGCCACTAGATGATGCAATTGACGAAGAACTCAAAGAGTTCGTCGCCAAACGAAAGAGCGTGTTGCCTGACACCTTCGGCTAAATATCCTCTATCATTGTTGCAATGTCAATCTTTTCGCGTCTTAAAAAATCTTCAGTAAAGGTCACGCCGGCCGTAAAAGAACTCGTGGGCAATATGCGTTACGAGTTGATTCCAATGAAGAGCATCGAGCAGGGCATTCTTGATTTGCCGAACGGGGCACCAGTTTCGGTCACTTGTTCGCCTGCCAAAGGTATTGCCGCGACTCAAGAAATTTCGGCGCGATTGATTGCTGCCGGGCACGAGGTGGTGCCACACTTCGCGGCGCGTCTGGTCGAGTCGCGTGAGCACGTGACAAAACTTGCTTCGTGGGTACGCGAGCAGGGGATCAAAGAAGTTTTTTTGATCGCTGGCGACGCCGAAAAACCGGCCGGCCCATATAAAGATGGTGTCGAATTGTTGCGCGATTTTCTAGACAGCAATAGCGGCGTTGACCGTGTTGGTTTCGGTAGTTACCCAGATGGTCACGCATTTATCAGTCGCGAAGATCTGAGTACGGCGTTGCACCACAAACAGAAGTTGCTCGAAGAGGCGGGCGTGCAAGGTCTTGCATCGACACAAATGTGTTTTGATATCGCGCTCATTCGCTCGTGGCTAGAACAAGAACGCAACAACGGCTTCAAAATGCCGATTCAACTTGGCGTGCCTGGCGTCGTCGATCGCACTCGGTTGATGACCCTTGGTGTTCGCGTCGGTGTCGGTCAATCGATGCGATATTTGAGCAAAAACAAAACTTCGATAATCAAGATGTTGTCGCCTGGCGGATATGACCCGACCGAACTCGTTGCGGGTTTGGCGAAAGATGCAAAGCGTTTGAACATCATTGGTCTTCATTCGTTTACTTTCAACAGCGTTGCCGATACAGCGGTTTGGCAACGCGAGGTAATGGGCAGTTAGTGAAAACCGACGTAGTAGTCATTGGCGCCGGCGTTATCGGTGGGGCGGTTGCGTTCGAACTTGCCAAAGCTGGCCGCTCAGTGATAATTGTCGACAAAGGTTCAGCCGCTGGTGCTGGCTCGACCTCGGCGTCATCGGCGATTATTCGATTTAGTTATTCGACGCTTGATGCGGTATTGATGGCCTGGGAGTCTGCGCCAATGTGGGAGAACTGGGCGAGTTACCTCGGCGTCAACGACCCAGACGGCATGGCAAAATTTATTCGCACCGGCTATTTGGTTTATCGAACCGAAGGTTACAGCGGCGAAACGGTCCGCAAAATTTGGGATGAAATCGGCATTCCATACGAGATACTCAGCGCCGAGCAGTTGCGCAAGAAGTTTCCGGCGCTTGACTCGGGCAGTTATTGGCCACCGAAAAAAATTGACGACCCGGCGTTTGGCGACGACGCGGTTGGCGAATTGTCGGGTCTCTATGATCCGCTCAGTGGTTTCATGGACGACCCGATGTTGGCCGCGCACAACTATATTTTTGCCGCCAAGAGTCACGGTGCAGAGACGCGATTTAAATCTGAAGTTGTTTCGATCGACAACGACGGCAAAAAGATTACCGGCGTGACGCTTGCGAGTGGCGAAAAAATTCAGGCGGCAATCGTCATCAATGCAGCGGGTCCGCATGCGAGCAAGATCAATCGAATGGCGGGTGTTGCAGATGAAATGAATATTCGTCATCGACCATTGCGCCAAGAGGTTTATGTCGCGCCCGCACCTGATGGTTTTAAATTAGAAGATGACGCGCCAGTTGTCGCCGATCTTGACACAGGCATTTATTTCAGACCTCACCCTGGTGGAACTCTCAATCTTGGTGGCACCGAACCTGCATGCGACGAATTGCATTGGGTCGAAGATGCCGATGATTGGCGTCAAGAGACAACCGTCGAAATTTGGGAGACGATGATGTTGCGTCTTGCTCGACGCATGCCAAATTTTGGCGTGCCGGTTTCACCTTCGGGCATCGGCGCACTTTATGACGCGACCGACGACTGGGTGCCGATTTATGATCGGTCGAGTTTGGACGGGTTTTTCATGGCGTGTGGCACGAGTGGCAACCAATTTAAAAATGCACCGCTAGCGGCGATTTTTATTCGGTTGTTGATTGAGGCCGCCGAAGCTGGCAAAAATCATGATGATGAACCGATTCGATATGTCGGGCCGCGATCGGGCAAAGAAATAAATATCGGGGCGTTTTCTCGTTTGCGCCAGGCATTGGCGACTTCTGGAACGGTGATGGGTTGATTCGCTAATGCGAACCTCGCTGAGCGATTTGCTCGCAACGAAAAAGATCATTCTTGCTGATGGCGCGACAGGCACCAACTATTTTGCACTTGGCCTGACATCAGGTGAGCCGCCTGAGTTTTGGCTTGATACGTATCCCGAACGGGTTGCAGGCCTGCATCAGCGTTTTGTCGACGCGGGAGCCGACATTATTTTGACGAACACGTTTGGTTGCAACAGCCATCGATTGAAACTGCACAATGCCCAAGACAGAACCTATGAACTCGCCAGGAAGGCCGCCGAAATTGCACGCGGTGTCGCCGACGCGTGTTCGCGCCCCGTTGTTGTTGCCGGTTCAGTAGGGCCGACCGGCGAATTGTTCGAACCACTTGGTGCGTTGACACACGATGTCGCAGTTGCGAGTTTCGAAGAGCAAATTCGTGGATTAAAAGACGGCGGGGCAGATGTCGTGTGGATCGAAACGATGTCGGCGATCGAAGAAGTGCAGGCGGCGGCGCAGGCGGCGATAAACGTTTCGATGCCTTATACGGCGACATGCAGTTTTGATACGGCAGGTCGAACGATGATGGGGCTGAAGCCCGATGGCTTGGCCGAAGTTTTTGTTGGGCTCGCTGTTCAGCCGGTGGCGATGGGTGCGAATTGCGGGGTCGGCGCCTCAGATATTTTGGTCACGGCGCTTGAAATGGCCGCCACTGCATCACATTCGCATCTGCCGCTCATCGCCAAGGGCAATTGTGGAATACCGCGATTCGAGGGCGTTGAAATTAAATACTCTGGCACGCCAGAACTGATGTCTCGCTATGCGAGCATGGCAGTTGACGCGGGGGTGCGCATTGTGGGCGGGTGTTGTGGCACTTCGCCAGAACATTTGGCGGCGATGCGAGTGGCGATCGACACTCACGTGCAAGGACAACGACCAACTATTGAGTCGGTGATCGAAAACATTGGCCCGTTGACCAACAAACCACCGACCGACAATGACCCAAATCGACGAAGGTCGCGCCGCGGATAATTTCTAGTTTTGCTTGTTGCGAATTTATTTAGCCTGAATAATTTGTTGTAGTCGGGCGTCGGCTTTTGGTCTTGCACCCAGATGCTCGATCACCCATGCTGCGATTTTGGTTGCGTATATCGCGGCGTCGACGGGTGAATTCGACTGCAAGTAGTGGGCGAGAAACGCGCCAGCGAACGAGTCGCCCGCGCCTGTTGCATCGACGAGATTGTTGGTGGCGGGCGGTATTTCAGTTGTAGTTTTGCCGTCGAACACGAGTGCACCATCTGCGTCAAGTTTCAAAATTATTAGCGCGTCGGTGTAAATGTTGGCAAGCGCACGAACAATCGCACCTGGCTCGTCGCATCCTGTAAGAACTCGACCTTCGTCGTAATTCGGAAAGAAAATATTGATCGCCAGATCTTTTGTCCATGACAAAAATTGTTCGACACCCATTTCTTGAATCATCTGAAACGATGCCGGGTCGAATGAGATCGTCTGGTTGTTTTGCTGGGCGAGTTGAGCCGCGGTGCGTGCGGCCGAGCGTGGTGGGTCGGTAAAGAAACTCCAGGCGGTGAGATGCAAATGGCTTGAAGTTGTGATCACACTGCGCGGAAGTTCGGATGGAATCAAATAAAAGTCGGCGCCGTGACCAGAGACCATGCTGCGTTCGCCGGTTTGATCGACGAACACCGCGACGCTACCCGTCAGGTGAGCATCAGTTTCGACGAAGTGATGTTCGATTTTCTCTTTGGTCAGATCTTCGCGGGCGAGTTGACCAAATCGGTCACGACCAATTTTGCCGACGAAGCGGGTGTTGAGACCGCATCGTTTTGCCCAGACTGCCGAGTTGGCAGCGCTGCCGCCCGGAGTGAGCATGACCTCGCCGAATGAATCGCCGCCCTTGAGCAGGTTGTTGTTCGTGCGAATCAAAACATCCCAAGCAAAATCGCCAATCACGCAAAGTGTTTTTGACATCACCGTTAACGGTATCGCCGAAAATTATTGGTGGATTATTCGAGCCGCACTGCGTGATTCGGCGGTGGCCAGAACGCCGACTGCGGCGATCACGAACGTTGCACCGACGATTCGCGGCACGGTGAGTGGTTCGCTGAGAAAAATGACACCGGCGATGATTGATGCGACCGGTTCAA
>DOHD01000066.1:990-3515 GCA_003535455.1 Acidimicrobium sp. | reverse complement strand
GCGTCGCCTCGGGGTCGCCCGACAACGGATAAAAGTGATCCCATGTCCAAATGCTGTCGACGCTCATCGCATCTGCAGTGCGCCACGCCGCACGCATTTCTTTGATATTTGTGGCCTGTGGCCAAAGTTGTACACCAATTTTCATAGCCAAAGATTACAACTAGTATCGGCTCGTCGGCGTATCGCAAATTTTTGGAGAATGACAATGCGCATCAAAAAATCACTTCTCGCAACAGCACTCGGTTTTTCACTTGTCGCGGGCTTGGCCCAAGTGCCAACGGCGGGCGCAGTCGTCGAGTGGGCACTCACTGAAGATGCTGTGTCGCTCGGCCTTACAGGCGTGTCGCCGCATGTTGAGCGCACGGGCAATGCCGATCGACTTTGGTATCCGGGTGGTCTTGCTGGCACCGCTGTCGCTGATTGCAATGACGCTGGTGCGTGCACGAGCGTCTCAATTACGGGTCGACTGGGCACCGACTTCACGGCGATTACATTGCCCAACGGCTCACGTCGCGCATATTTTGTCGAACAGTCGATGACGCCGGGCGCAAACACAAAATCAGTTTCGTCCGCGCCATGTCTAACTGCGGCCTGCACCAGCGTCGGCACATCAACTGTTGCCGCCGCTGAACTCGTCGTTTCGCAAAATATGAAAGCGTGGGGCGTGCCCGATGCTGTGGTCACACCCGACGGCAAAGTGCGCCTCTATGTTGTTGAATCTCCGACAGAGGGCAACTGCACCGAAAAGCTCGCAAGTTATATTTCGAGTGACGGCATTTCGTTCACGAAAGAAGCAGGGTGGCGACTTGAAAACGGCATTAGCGTCGACCCAGAAATTCTTCGCGCCAAATCAGGTGATTGGCTGATGATTCTCGCCGATGGCCCTGGTTGTGGTGATCGCGTGCAAAAACTTTATACGTCAACTTCAAATGACGGATTAACCTGGGCAACCCCGCAAAAAGTTTTCGGATCTGGTTCAGATTTGCGTCGTCTCGACCCAACTGGATATGAAGTTTCGACAAATGTGTTTCGCATTTATTATGCGACTGCCGTCGCGGGTGCGCTTGGTGATACCACGTACACAATCAAGCGTGGCACAATCGCCATAAAGCAGTCGTCGTCTGATGTCGCCGTCACTGGCGGCAAAAACGCAACCACAAAAACAACGATCACCTGTGTGAAAGGCAAGACCACCAAAAAGGTCACAGGCCTAAACCCGAAGTGCCCTAGCGGATATAAAAAGAAATAGCCGGCGTTAGTATGCGTCAGCTCGCGATAGCGCGCGCTAGCTTTCGCTAGCGAGCAACATTTTTACGGCACAAATAAAAACGGCGGGCCCGAAGGCCCGCCGTCTCTAAAACAACTAATTAACTGTTATTTAAACCACTCTGACCAAGTTGCTTTGTTGGCGGCGATCCATTCGGCAGCGATATCTGCTGCGGGCTTGCCGTCAATTTCAACTGCTGGCAAAGTTGCCAATTGATCTTCAGTTGACATCTTGTATTTCTTGAAGAAATTGAAAACTTTGGCATCTTTTGCCTCAAGTTTCGCTGATGCAAGCTTGAACAAAACATCTTCCGGATAGTCACCGTCGCACTTGTCTGCCTCGAGTGCGCAATCAACAGTTGCTTTTGGCAAGGCGAGATTCTTCAAGCCGTATTTACCAACTGCTGCTGATGGCATCCAGTAGTACATGATCACTGGTTTGCCGGCCTCAGTTGCCGAAACGATTTCTGCCTGAGTTGCGGCTTCAGAACCAGAATATTGAACTTTGAAGTCAAGCTTCAAGTTCTTCACGAGTTGTTCTTCATAACCAGAAAACGACGGATCCATCGCCAACATACGACCTTGCGCACCAGTTGCTGCAGTTGCAAAACCTTTGACAACTGCCGGGTCTTTCAAACCTTCCCACGATGAGAGTTGTGGAAACTGCTCAAGTGCGTTCGGTGTGACGAACCAACCAATTTTGCCAATTGCACCAAGTTCACCCATGTTGACAACCGAACCGTCGTCAACAAATGCTTGCTCTTCTGCAGTGAAACCTGATGGCCAAACTTCGACATTGGCATCGATTTCGCCTGTCGACATTCCGGGGATCATCGCATTCTCGTCGATGTCGACAATTTCAACCGGGTTGCCCAAGTTTGCTTCAATCAGTTGCTTGACTATCTCGACCTCGATCGCCGAAGCAGTCCAGTTGTTGCGTGCAATTCTGATTGTCTCAGTGCCACCACCCGCGCTATCACTGTCGCTGCCGCCACAGGCGCCGAGCACCAGAGCGCCAACTGAAAGCAACGCGATGGCGAACTTCTTGTTTCGTAATGCCATTTTCTCCCCTTGATATGTTTGGTCTTTATTTTTGCCCCATCTAGGGCTGTAATCACCATAGCAAGCCTTGGCTAAAACGCGAATAGGCGCACTATTGTTTCGTCAATGGGTTCGGGGGAGCAACCAGCTATTGATCTGCGCAATGTCTGGAAGATTTTTGGCTCAGGTGATAGCGCTCTCACGATAGACCTGGCAAA
>DOHD01000066.1:0-925 GCA_003535455.1 Acidimicrobium sp. | reverse complement strand
GTCGTCATGGGTTTGTCGGGTTCTGGCAAATCAACTTTGATTCGATGTCTGTCGCGATTGATCGAGCCAACACAAGGTCAAATTTTTCTTGGTGGC
The DNA here is from genome assembly GCA_003535455.1 of Acidimicrobium sp. Taxonomy (GTDB): domain Bacteria; phylum Actinomycetota; class Acidimicrobiia; order Acidimicrobiales; family Ilumatobacteraceae; genus BACL27. The sequence continues at coordinate 829 of DOHD01000066.1, read as the reverse complement.
GATGATCTTTTGGCAATGGATGAAGTGCAACTTCGCCAGTTGCGGCGCGGACGCATGTCGATGGTGTTTCAACATTTCGGTTTGTTTCCGCATCGCAAAGTTATCGAAAACATTGCCTATGGCCTTGAAGTGCAAAAAATCGACAAGTCGACTCGTCTTGCCCGCGCAACTGAAGTTTTAAAAACTGTTGGCTTAGACGGTTGGGCCGATCACTATCCGCAACAACTTTCGGGCGGAATGCAACAGCGTGTTGGCCTGGCTCGTGCACTCGCTGTTGACCCACAAATCTTGTTGTTTGATGAACCATTCTCGGCACTTGACCCGCTGATTCGCAAAGAAATGCAAGACGAGCTGATTCGTTTGCAAAAAACTATGCAACGTACGATCGTGTTCATTACCCATGACTTCGCCGAAGCACTTCGGCTTGGTGATCGCATCGCAATCATGAAAGACGGTTCGTTCGATCAAATCGGTACGCCAGAAGAAATCGTCTCATCACCTGCAACACCATATGTGCGCGAATTTGTCAATGACGTGCCGCGCGCAAAAGTGCTCAGCGTCAAAACTGTGACTGTGTCTGGTCAATCAACTGCTTATAGCCGCTCAGTTGCTGCATCGGCAAAAATTGAGACGATCATCCCGATGCTGCTCGAACGCGATGAACCGATCACGGTGCTCGATGCAAACAACAATGCGATCGGCGTTGTCAATCGCGAAAGCGTCGCTGGCATTTTGCAAGCCGAACAAAAATGAAACGCCGAATCAGCGGCCTGCTCGTCTTATTGGTTTTGGCACAAGCATTTGGCACACGCGGGTTTCCTGACTCGCT
>DOHD01000109.1 GCA_003535455.1 Acidimicrobium sp. | reverse complement strand
TGCTCCCGCGACCTTCATCAATGCAAAGTGACCGAGTCGACCAGTTGACGGCACATGCGGTCCGCGACAGAGGTCGACAAAATTTTCGCTGTTGCGATAAACGCTCACTGAGTCGGCGCTACCGGCCTCAAGTGCATCGACTGAATCGGCGTCACCCTTTGTGACTCGCTGAATGATTTCACATTTATACGGCTGATCTTTGAAGATTTTCAATGCGGCTTCGGCCGACATTTCTGTTTTCACGAATGGTTGATCGGCTGCGACGATCTGTTGCATTTTTTCGGTGATCGTCACCAAGTCGGCATCGCTAAAAGTTTTGTTGCCCGGCAACTCAAAGTCGTAGTAGAAACCATCTTCAATTGCCGGACCAATCGAGAACTTGGCGCCTTCAAAAAGTTGAACGACCGCCTGGGCAAGCACATGAGCCGTCGAATGTCGCAAAACATGTCGACCTGCGTCAGAGTCAGCCGTAACTATCGAAACTCTCGCTCCATCGACAAGCTCGACACCCAAATCAGACTCGGCTCCGTCGATCACTGTGGCAACAGCAGCCTGCGCAAGACGCTTGCCAATCGACTGAGCGAGATCAAGACCTGTCGACCCGACCGGCAACTCTCGTGTCGAGTCATCGGGCAGCCGAACTTTGATCATCGCACTTTCAGAGGGCACATCTTCAGTCTAGATTGCAACGGTTTTAGATGTGGGTTCGATTTGCGCTAGATCGCTTTGGCGCATAGTCGTTTACATACTCTTGCTTTGTCAGTGCCTGAATTCGCATCATGATCTCGTCAGTGAGTTCGCGCAACACTTCTGGAGAATCTGCACGCGATAAATATTTCTGGGTGTCAATAGGCGCACCGACAACAATTTTGCATTGCTTGCCAAATTTCGGCATCACCGTGTCTGGCTTCATTATTTCGCTTGTGCCCATTATGCCGACCGGAAAAACGGGGCAACCAAACTTCAGCGCCAAACGAGCCGCGCCTGTTCGACCTTTGTAAAGTCGCCCATCTCGACTTCTAGTACCTTCAGGGAAGATCCCAAAAAGTTCGCCTCTCGACAACACGGCCTCAACTGAGACCATCGCCGCCGATGCGTTTTCGCCGCCCGAGCGATCTAGCGGGATCATGCCTATTTTCGTAAACAACCAACGAGTCTTAAAAGAATCCATGTACTCGCTTTTACCAACCACCGACATGTTGCGTGGTGAATATGTCAACAAAAATACCGAATCCAAAAAACTGATGTGATTGGCACACAAAATCGCCGGACCAGTGTGTGGTATTTGTTCGAAGCCCTCCAATGAAAACTTCCAGAGTCGCGTGAAGAAAAATCGGCAGAACGGTCTGAAGCGAGTCTGAAACTTTGTTGCACCGACGAATTTTGACGGATCATACTGTCTCGCAGTTTTGGCTAGACGCCGCGCCATGTCTATACCTCGACTCCCAACAATCGAGCACCCAATGCAATATTGTGTCCAGACTTTGCGGCGTCATCAAGCACGGCAATTGCGGCAGGAACATTTAAGTCATCATCAAGTGCATGACGCACGTCTTCAAGACCCGCCGTGCCGTCACCTGAATTCGCCGTTGACCACGACTGCAAGCGCTCGATCGCCTGAGGCACCGCGGCAGGTGTCCACTCCCATTCGCGTCGATAGTGATTAGCGATCAATGCCAGACGAATCGCTCGCGGATCATGTTTTGAGCGAAGACGATCAACGAACTCAAGATTGCCGAGACTCTTCGACATTTTGCTGCCGTTCATAAAAACCATCGCAACATGCATCCAGTGTTTGACAAACACATCGCCCGTTGCGGCTTCAGACTGTGCTCGCTCGCATTCGTGATGTGGAAAAATTAGGTCGCTGCCGCCGCCATGCAGATCAATTGTTGAGCCGAGTTCTCGCAAAGCAAGCGCAGAACATTCGATATGCCAACCAGGTCGACCCGGCCCCCAGATCGTGTCCCAACTTGGTTCATCAGCCAAAGACGGTTGCCACAAAACAAAGTCGAGCGGATGACGTTTATGTGGATCTTCAACATGGCCGCCTCGCTCAGCTGCCAAACGCATCATCGTGGCGCGGTCATAGTTCGAAACACTGCCAAACGACCCAAATTTTGACACGTCAAAATAAACACTCTGCCCCGCCTGGTATGCGAAGCCTTTTTCGATGACCATGCCGATGAAACCACGAATGTCGGCAATCGCAGAAGACGCACGCGGCGTGCTGTAGACATCGAGAGCGTTTAATGCCTTCATGTCTGCATTGAATCTCGCTTCTTCGCCCGCCGCAAGATCGAGATAATGCACGCCGAGTTCTCTGGCCTTGGCGAAAAGCGGATCATCAACATCGGTGACATTGCGCACACACTTAACTGTGTGGCCAAGATCAATCAACCGACGCTGCAGAATGTCGTAACTAATAAAAGTGAATGCATGACCGATGTGCGTCGCGTCATATGGCGTGATGCCACACGTATACATCAATACTTGTTTATCGGCGACGAAATCGACAACACGCTTTTTGGTGGTGTCATAAAGCTTCATCGTCAAGCTGTGCCACCGCGCTCTGGTATGCCGGTGAGCCTCGGGGCGACTCTAGTTTTGTATCGAACATTCAATTGCAACAGCACCGCGGTGAACGCTTCAATTGCCAACGCATTCGACAACGTGCCGGCATTCAGCGGACGGCAACCAGGAATCTTGGTCACAATTTCACTGATGGTTGCGGTAGCAACTGGATCGTCAGAACAAATCAAAACATCGCTGTCGACCTCATGTCCCAGGCGTCCAAGTTCGGTTGCAGGCAAATGTTGAAACGCCGCCACAACTCGCGACAACGGAATCTCGGCTTGCACGTGTGCGGCGATACTTCCGCGTGGCGGCACGAGCGGCTGAAACTCTTTGCCTACGCGCACGAGCGCATTAGCCATCGTCACGACAATTTTGCCAGCCAAGTCTTGGGTATGTTCGTTCACGACTGTTGCTGCTGAATCCCACGGAGTCGCGATTACGACTATTTCGCAGCGTGCGGCGTCGTCGTTATCGCCACCAGAAATATTCAACCTATATTCGGGCCACTTCTTGATCAGTTCGTCACAAACGGTTTGAGCCCTGCTCGCATCTCGTGAACCAAGAACTATCTCAAAACCGATTGATGCCAACCGCAGACCCAATGCGCTGCCCGCCGGTCCTGTTCCGCCCAAAAGCCCAATGCGCATACTTGGCAACGCTACCCATCGTCGCGTCGGGAAAGCGAGTTTTATAGCGCACGAATTGAGCGCAATAAGTTGCACAAGTCAAAACCGTCTTAGACCAACTACCGTTGACGACGTGGGAATTTTGGACGGCAAGAATATTGTCATTACCGGTGTGCTAACCGAAGCCTCTCTCGCATTCGGCATCGCGCAACTTGCGCAACATGAAGGCGCAAAGATTGTTTTGACCGGAGCCGGACGCGGTTTGTCGATCACGCAGCGGGCGGCCAAAAAACTCGCAACACCAGTCGAAGTGGTCGAATTTGACGTAACTGTCGACGAACACACCATGAGCGCGAGAAAGCAAGTGCAAAATATTCTCGGGCGTGTTGACGGCGTATTGCATTCGATTGGCTTTGCCCCAGCTGCATGTCTCGGCGACGACTTTATGGCGGCAACTTGGCAAGACGTATCTGTTGCCATGCAGATCTCGGCATATTCGCTCAAGACTCTGGCCGATGCATTCGTGCCACTAATGACAACGGGTGGCACGATCGTCGGACTTGATTTTGACAACACGGTCGCCTGGCCGGCGTACAACTGGATGGGCGTCGCAAAATCTGCGCTCGAGAGCACGAATCGATATCTCGCCAAAGCTCTCGGTCCGAAGAACATTCGTTGCAATTTGATCGCCGCTGGACCAATTCGCACGATGGCAGCAAAATCAATTCCGTCATTCGGCGCGTTCGAAGATATCTGGAGTGATCGCGCGCCACTCGGCTGGGACGTAAACAACTCGACCCCAGTCGCTCGCAGCGCGGTCGCTCTTTTAGGTGATTGGTTTCCTTCAACGACCGGTGAGATAATTCACGTTGACGGTGGTTTTCATTCGACAGGCGCCTAATTGCGACCTGCGAAAATGCGTACGAAGACAAAAACTTTTTGCATAGTTATTGCACTCTGGCTACTCGAAATTCTGGTATTCGACAGCGCAATCGCTGTTGCCACTAACGACACGGCGTTCGACTCGCAATGGGGACTTACCATAGCAAATGTCAGTGAAATTTGGGAGTTGTCGACAGGTCGCGGTGTAACTGTCGCGGTTATCGACTCTGGGTCAGGACCGAACCCCGACTTGACGCAAAACTTAAATTCTGGACGTTCGATCGTGCGCGGTCGACTCGGTGATTCGTCGAGTGACGTCGACCTAGTTGGACACGGCACTCATGTTGCTGGGATCATCGCGGCACAAAGCAACAACCAGATCGGCATCACAGGTATCGCGCCAGACGCCAAGATTTTGCCGATTCGAATTCTTGACTCGCGAGGTGACGGCTCAGAGAGTGACTTAGCCCAGGCGATTCGATACGCCGTTGACCAAGGCGTTCGGGTAATCAATCTCTCGCTCGGCGGCGCCACACAAACCGGCGGTTTACAACTTGCGCTCGAATACGCCGCGCAAAATGACGTCTTGGTCGTAGCCGCCGCCGGCAATGGAGGCCCAACGGCGGGCACCACATATCCCGCCGGCAACGATCTAACCCTTGCCGTAACTGCGATTGACCCAACACTTAATGCGCCTTCGTTTAATCAACGCGGAAGCTATATCGACATTTCTGCTCCAGGCATCAACATCTGCTCGACGGTTCGAATTGATGCGATTGTCGACTCATCGCGCCGTTGTGCGGGGTTGGCCGAACCGTATGTCACGATGAGCGGCACCTCAATGGCCGCCGCTTTCGTCAGCGGGGTCGCTGCGCTTATATTTGGTGCCCGACCAGATTTCAGTGCGTTGCAAGCGCGCGAGGTAATCATCGCCACGGCAAAAGACATCGGCACAGCGGGACGAGACGAAACATTCGGTGCAGGCCTGATCGATGCTTATGCAATTTTTAAAGCACTCGGGTACTTTCCCGACATCGTCGTGCTTCCAACCGTTTCATCGCTGGGTCGCATCGGCGAAGAGGCCGTCGGGGGTACCGTTCAAATTCCCGAAAGTGAGCGACTGCAGTGGTTTCGTTGCTTGTCACCCGGTGAAGCAACGCTCGCAGTTCCGATGGATTGTGTGGCGATTGCTCGCGCTCAGAGATCCGTCTATATCCCCACGCGCAAGGACATCGGTTCATTTTTACGATTCAGCACATTGATCACTGCTGGTGGCACCCCTCAGTTGCGGTTTTCGGCCACCACGCCAAAGATTTCGGCAATCTGGACTGAAATCTCAACCCTCGAAGTCGGAACAAAGATTTCAATTAACGAACTCGTCGCAAGCGCTTCAGATGGCAAAACCAGTGCCCGAATAGTTTCTGGGCCATGCAAAATTGTGAAAAATATTCTTATCGCGAACCGAAGCGGTTCGTGTAAGTTGCGAATTTTTGCCGAAGCCGACGCACCATATACGAGGTTGGCTAGAACCGTGACGCTTGAAATCGTGGCGAAACCTGAAGTCTTGAATTAAATGACAAATCGCTTAGCGCAAGAAACAAGCCCTTATCTGCGGCAGCACAAGGACAACCCGGTCGATTGGTTCAGTTGGTCGACCGAGGCATTTACCGAAGCACAAAGACGCGGCGTGCCGATATTGCTTTCTGTTGGATATTCGGCTTGTCACTGGTGCCATGTCATGGCACACGAATGTTTCGAAGACCTAGAAACAGCAACGATGATGAACGAACTTTTCGTCAACATCAAAGTCGATCGCGAAGAGCGGCCCGATATCGATGCTCTATATATGGACGCAGTTCAAGCCATGTCGGGGCGTGGTGGTTGGCCAATGACTGTGTTTATGAGCCCCGATGGAAATCCATTTTTTGGCGGCACATACTTTCCAAAACCGTCGTTTATGAAATTGATGGTCGCTGTGCACGATGCATGGCAAAACCGCCGAGCAGATATTGAGAACAATATTTCGGCTCTAAGCGAGTCGCTCTCTCGATCGGCGTTGATCACCCCCGATGTGTCCTTGCCGAGCTTTGAGTTGGTCGCGGCGGCGTGCGATCAACTTGCCGAATCTTTTGACCCCAAGTGGGGTGGGTTCGGTGGCGCGCCAAAGTTTCCGAGCACGATGAATCTCGATTTATTGTTGCGCATTTATAACGACAGTCCCAACGACTCACTCGGAACTATCATCACAACCACGCTCGATGCAATGGCTTCAGGCGGTATTTACGATCACATCGGCGGTGGATTTTCTCGCTACAGCGTCGACGAAAAATGGCTAGTACCGCACTTTGAAAAAATGCTGTATGACCAGGCCTTGCTGCTTCGGGTCTATTCACATGCCGCAGTGGTATTTGAATCAGAGAATTATCGCCAGATCTGCGAAGAAATAGTCGACTATGTGGTGCGTGATTTACGCGATCTTGAAGGTGGTTTTTTCAGCGCCGAAGACGCTGACTCGCTCGATCAACACGGGCACTCGCACGAAGGGCACTTTTATGTTTTCTCGCCCGACGACTTGCGCGCGATCCTGTCGAAAGATCAATTTGATATTGCGCTCGAATATTATGAAATTTCAGAATCCGGAAACTTCGAAGGAAAGAATATTCCGACGAGATTGAGCAGCCGCGGTGATTTGAAACGTCCTCCCGAGGTTGAGGTAATTCGACAAAAAATTTTTGCCGAACGCAACAAACGCCATAGACCCTTGTTGGATGACAAAGTGTTGACCGAGTGGAACGCGATGATGTCGGTTTCGCTTATCGAAGCATCAAACTTGCTGAACCGACCCGACTGGCTCGAGTTCGCCGAAACAAATTGCGAATTTTTGTATCGAGAATTGCGAGTCGAAGACTCTCTGAGTGGGTTGGCCAAATGGATGCGCAGTTGGCAACGCGACGGTAAGCCCAAAGCGCGCCATCGTGCACTCGCCTGCGACCTTGCTCACCTGGTTGATGCATTTACTCGACTCGGTGAGTCGAGCGGCAAAGCAATTTGGGTCTCGCGAGCGATAGAAGTCGCCGAACAACTGACCAACGACTATTGGGACGTAAATAACGGCGGATTGTTCACAGTCGCCACCGACACAGAGCAATTGATCGTGAGACAAAAAGACCTTCTTGATAACGCAACGCCGTCGGCAAATTCAACCGCCGCCATTGCATTACATAGGCTTGGCACCCTGACCGGAAACCAGAAATTCACGCAATACGCCGACAGCATTCTTCGCCTCTTCACGCGCATCGTGGCGGCTTCGCCGAGTGCATTCGGAAACTTGTTGCACTGCGTTTATCTCAAACAAAAGGGCGGTATTGAAGTTGTCGTCACCGGAGATCGCCCCGAACTTGTCGAAGCGGTAAAACGACTTTGGCTACCAAATGCAGTTCTCGCATTTGGCCAACCGTTTGATTCACCGCTTTGGCGAGACCGGCGACCAGGTTTTGCTTATGTCTGTCGCGACTATGCCTGCAATTCACCGATCACGACGGTTCAACAACTTCACGAGGCACTCGCCTAACCAAATTAGAAACTGCCCTCGTGAATTATCTCGATTGGTTTGCGTCGAGCACGAGCGGCGCTCGCACCGCGATCGGCACTTGTCTCGGGCATCGGCCAGCCCATCGCAACGGCGCCAATAAGCTGCAACCGCTCGGGAACTTTGTACTCGGCGCGCAGCTGAGTCTCGCCGTTGAACACACCGAAAAATAGTGCACCAAGACCGACATCGTGAGCAGCGAGCAAGAGTTGCATGGTCGCAAAAGATGCGTCGACTGTCCAATATGGCGTCGGCCACAACGCAACGTCATCACCTAATTTTGTGTTCGCCTTGTCGGGCTCGCTGTAGCGCTCGAGGTAAGCGCTCGGGTTGGCGAACACAAGGCCGATAAGCGGTGCGTCAAGCAAACGAGACCAACGAAAACTTGATCTCTTTTCTTCTGGCAAAGTTATCTCCCAAAATTTTTTTGTTTGATGATCGCGCAAAACCAAAAAATGCCAACCTTGGGTTTTGCCGGCCGATGGCGCCCGCGATGCAAGGTCAACGACTCGCTCGACAAGTTCTGGTTGAATCGGATCTCGGCGAAATGCGCGCACCATTCTGCGCGTGCGAACGCAGTCCGCGAACTGCATGATTATGAGTTAGTGCTTGCCGAGCTTCAGCAAGTTTTCGGTCATAGTCCAACCGTGAACTACCAGCGCACCCGACTTTTTGGACGAGACGTTCTTGAAAAGAGCGACAACATCTGACGACGCTTTGCCAGGCTTCAACGACTCGAAATCCATGAAACCACTTTGTCCGTTGCTCTTGATCGTAAACGACTGTTCGTCATATGCCGATTCACAACCAAAGCGCCGCGCCAGGCGCCGACCCCACGCCCGCTCTTCGCCAACGGCGCGGTGTTCCGGACGAGGGATCAGTTCTGTAAGCGACTTAAAAGCCTCGAGCGCGTCGACCGAAATAAAGCGTGAGCCGACAACTACATCTTCATCAGGAAACGCCATCAACGCGCGATGATAAGCCTCGCTCATCAAACCCTTCAAAATTTGATCGCGCTTCGATGTGCGCTTGACACTCAACATGCCCAACAAGACGCATGGTGTGCCGCCAATGCGCTCAAGAGTCGAGAACATAAAACCGTGCAATTTGCCGTCGAGTTTCGCGCTTGCAAAAAGCACCCAATCTTCTTTTGCTTTTGAAATTGCACCGATACCGAATGCACCGCCCATCGCGGCAAGGTCGTCAAGGTCTGAGTCAACTAATGCAGAGGCATCTATCGTCTTAACAACAAGCGGCATAGCCCTTCTATTCTGCCAGCAAAACGGTCAATTTCCGATGGCGCGCTTAATTACTTTAGAAAACTCGTTATCAATTATCTAACGAGACTCTCAGCCGATATAAACACTGTTGCCGTAAGACGCGCGTAACGCACCTATTGCGCGGTCGATATCAACATTGAATTCGGGCGCCAACCGCAGACTCTTGCCCCCTGGCATATGCAACTGAACCGGTGTTTGACCACCATGGTCTTTTAACAGCTCTTGTAAGTTGACTATGTCTTCTTGCGACAGCGAACGACCGGCTAATTCAATATGCAGGCTCATGTCGGTTGCGCGCATTGGTTCGACTACTTTCAATTCTTGGGCGTTAAACGAAATGCGCGAGTCATCTCGTTTGTCGAGACGCCCGCGGACCGTGATTATCGTGTCTTCTTCAATCAGATGGCCGTAACTAGAAAAAGTTTTGGGAAAGATATTCACCTCGACAGAGCCTTGCAAGTCTTCGATAGTCAGAACGGCCATTTGGTCGCCTTTGCGCGTGAACTTGCGGTTGACCACTGTTATCACGCCGCCGAGGGTCAAATAGGATCCATCGTTTTTTTCGTCCAGGTCGGCCAGTGAACATTCGACTTTGCGACGCAGTTGACCTTCGACTCCGCGCAACGGATGGTCAGAAACATATAGCCCGAGCATCTCGCGCTCAATTTTGAGCTGCTCAGACTTCTCGAAATTCAGGTTCGGAATCTCTATCTGTTCGGAGAAACCAGATTGCGAATCTGCCCCCTGATCAAACAAGCTCATCACCCCTTGATCTCGCTCTCGGCGACGACTAAGGGTGTTCTCGATGATCGACTCGAATACCAGAAGCAGACCTTTTCGTGGGTGCCCAAGAGAATCGAATGCGCCGGCTTTGATCAGCGACTCAACTGTACGTTTGTTGAGCGTCGCGATCGGTGCCCGGTCGACGAAATCATAGAACGATTTGAACGACCCATTTGCACGCCTGTACTCAACAATTTGACCGACAACTACTTCGCCGACGTTGCGAATTGCCGATAGACCAAAACTGATGACACGTGTATCGCCCTCGACCACCGGCACAAAGTCGACCCCTGATGAATTGATATCTGGTGTTTTAACCGTGATGTTGCTTGCTCGCGCATCTGCCAAGAATATTGCGGCACGGTCATAACTGGCCTTTACGCTCGTCAGCAAACACGAGAGATATTCAAGCGGATAGTTCGCTTTGAGATACGCGGTTTGATACGCGATGAACGCGTAGCCATAAGCATGGCTCTTGCCGAATGCATAGTCGGCGAAATTTTCGATCGAGTCGAAAAGTGTCTCAGCTAGTTCTTGGCCATAGCCGCGACTGACACAACCCTGCTCAAAACTCGCCCGCTGCTTTTTCATGTCGGCACGATTTTTTTTGCCGCAGGCCTTGCGCAAATCATCGGCTTCTTCCAGGCTGTAGCCCGCGAACTTCTGAGCAACTCTCATCATGCTTTCTTGGTAAATCATCAAACCCTGGGTATCGCCGAGCAAGTCTTGCGCGTCGGGATGAAAAATTTTCGGCGTCTTGCGCCCGTTTTTAAAATCGGCGTAGTCATTGTGCATGTTCGCACCCATCGGCCCCGGTCGATAAAGAGCCACGATCGCCGCGATATCGTCGATTGTCGTTGGCACCATACTGCGAACCAACGCACGAATGTTGGTCGACTCGAGCTGAAACACCCCGATGGTGTCACCGCGACGCAGGAGCTCGAAAGTCTTTTGGTCGTCGAACGGAGCCGTATCAATATCGAAACTCGGGTTGTTTAATTCTTGGATCATCTTGTTCGTATCTGTGATGACATCGAGGTTGCGCAGACCAAGTATGTCCATCTTGAGAAGACCCAACTCTTCGACGGCGTGCATTTCATATTGAGTGACGATCGGGGCGAGGTCGGCATCTTGTCCAGACTCGGCTTTGCGTTGAATCGGCAAATATTCGGTCAGTTTCTCTTTCGTGATCACCACGGCTGCGGCATGAATGCCGACACTACGTTTCAAGCCCTCAAGTCCACGCGCAGTATCGACAACCGTTTTGACATCGGGGTCACTTTCGTAAAGTGCGCGTAGTTCAGCCGCCGCTCGATAACCGTCAACATGTTGCTCGTCTTCTTCGAAGCAATATTTAAGAGGTGTGTCTCGACCCATCACCACCGGTGGCATCGATTTGGCGATCTTGTCGCCCAAACCATACGGAAAGCCGAGCACTCGGGCGGCGTCGCGCACGGCGTTGCGGGCTTTGATCGTGCCGAATGTAATGATCTGAGCAACATGATCACGGCCATATTTTTCTGATGCGTAGCGAATCATTTCATCGCGATATCGCGAGTCGAAGTCCATGTCGATATCGGGCATTGAACGACGACCTGGATTCAAAAATCGCTCGAACAACAGGTCGTATTTAATCGGGTCAAGATCGGTGATTTTGAGTGAGTACGCCACCGCGCAACCTGCAGCCGACCCGCGACCCGGACCGACACGAATCGATTTTTCATGCGCATAACGCACCAAATCCCAGACGATCAAAAAATATGAACTGAAGCCCATCGTCTTGATGGTCAACAATTCATAGGCGACGCGCTCTACGACCTCGGGTGCGAGTTTTTCTCCCCAGCGTTGCTTTGCGCCGATCCATGTCAAATGTTCGAGATATGCATGATCATCTTTGAAACCATCGGGAATTGGAAAATTTGGCAAAACCGGAACATTGAACTGAATGTCGACTTTTGACCGCTCGGCAATCCATAACGAGTTGTCGCAAGAGGTCGGCTGTTCGCGAAACAGCCATCGCATCTCTTCCGCCGTTTTCAGATAGTGCTCATGGCCCTCGAATTTGAGTCGATTTGGGTCGCTGATGGTGCAGCCAGTCTGCACACACAACAATGCGTCGTGCGATGCACTGTCTTCGCGATGTGTGTAGTGACAGTCGTTTGTCGCCAAAAGTGGCGCACCGAGTTTTTTGCTGATATCTATCAATTTCGGGTTTGTCTCGATCTGCAATGGAATTCCATGGTCTTGCAGCTCAATGAAAAAATTGTCTTTGCCGAAAATATCTTGCAATCGCGCGGCAGTTTTCAAGGCTTCCTCGTCTTTGCCGTTCTTGAGCGCCTGAAGAACATGGCCACCCAAACATCCGGAAGTCGCGATCAAACCCGAGCTGAATTTCGTCAACAACTCCCAATCCATTCGCGGTTGGTAGTAGTAGCCCTCGAGAAACGCGAGGCTCGCAAGTTGAATTAAGTTTTTGTATCCGACATTGTTTTCGGCAAGAAGTGTCAAGTGATAATAAAGTTTTTTGCCTGCTTCGGTATCGCCACCACTGTCATCAACTCGACCTCGACGAGTTGGCCGTTCAAATCGCGTCTCATAGGCCATATACGCCTCTGTACCGATAATCGGCTTGATCCCACGCTTCGTGCACTCTTTATAAAAATCGATGACACCGTACATGTTGCCGTGGTCGGTGATGCCAAGAGCATTTTGGCCATCGGCAACGGCTCGATCAACGAGTTCGTCTAGCCGAGATGCTCCATCGAGCATCGAAAACTCGGTATGAACATGAAGATGAGTAAACGACTTACCCATTAAAGGTAAGTTCCCGGACGATCCCCCGGCTGCGCAGTTGGCGCCTGACCTGACTGAAGTTGTCGCTGCTCGGCTTGCTGACGCATCGAAAGTTGTTGCGCGAACATTGTGGCTTGAATGCCGTGGAACAACCCTTCAAGCCAACCCACTAGTTGCGCTTTAGCAACTCTCAATTCGGCATCAGTCGGAACTTCGCCATCATTAAATGGCAGGGCCAACATGCGCAACTCTTCTTGCAAGTCGGGCGACAGCGCCTCGGCAAGTTCGACGATTGATCGTTCATAAATTTCGGCCAAACGCTCGCGCGAGGGCATATCAAGGGTCATCGAGTGCACCTCGTCAAGCAGTTGCTTGATCATCGACCCGATTCGCATGACCTTGGCTGGCGCTGTCACCGTTTCGAGCGTGTTCTCGCCCTGTTCTTCGACGATCTCTGAAATTTGTTTGCTTTCAGCTGGTTTTTCTTCTGGGTTTTTCATGGTGGGGTCGCCAAACTTATCACTTACCTGCCGTCGCGAGCAACGGTACATCAAGTTCATCGTCTGTTAAAGCACCATGACGGCACTGCAGCAAAAATGGGCCGGTGTCGACGGCGTCGTCAAAACTAATCGGTTCACGCGGCACGAGCGCAACATCACCTAATCGCTTACGCGTCGCGGGACCAAGTCGCGGACCTAGCCAGTTTTCGTCGATTACTTGTTCTTTGCTGGCAACCCAGGCAACATCAGAGTGATGAGCCGTCGCTCGCGCTAATAATTCGACCTCTACTCCATCTCGGGCATGCAACCAACGAAAACGTCCTTCACCCGACTGATAGGCCGTCATTGCCAACACTTCAGAATGCGGTGGCATCGTATTTGTGCCAACCATGACTTGGCCGTGATCGGCCGTAACTATCAAGACCGCACCCGACGTCAAAGAGGCTTGTACGTTTTTTACGATTTCATCTGCACTGCATAACTCGGCCTCATAAAAACTGCCGAACCCTCGCTCGTGGGCAATTTTGTCTACGCCGTCGTAATATGCATAGATAAATTTTTCGCCACTTCGCAATAGTTGCCCCACTTCGACAGCGATGCTCGACGCCGCACGCCAGCCGCGTGGCCGAACGCCGCGCAAGTGTGCCTCGGTGAACGCCGAGCCTTCGAGCTCTGCTTTGCTTAAAACTGGCACGCTTGTGCCCATGAACGGCGGGCNNAATCAAATCTGGTGGATACATATTTCGCAGATCACCTTTTTCATCGCCCCACTTGAGCATCTGCATGACCCGAGCTCCCATGTCGATTCGATAGCCGACAAGGCCGTGTTCAGCTGGCGCAAGACCAGTGGTAATCGAAGTGAGAGCACTTACCGTGGTGGTAGGCGCCACCGTTGTTATCGATGACCCTTGCATTGTCGCCAGTGTTGGACAGTGGATGATATTTTTTTGCAACTGATGCCATCCGAGACCGTCAATAACGAGCAGCACAATTTGTCTCGCACCCTGAACACATTCTGGCATCCAGTCAGGAATTTCTTTAGTGCCCTGTGGCCCCAGCAAAGCGGGAATTATCCCCGTGATACATGCATTTTTATAGTCAGGCAGTCGCGGTCGAGATAAAGGTGATGTTGCCATGTTGTGTCAATTGAGAGTAGTTCAGGACAATTGGCCGCCGAGCGCAATTCGTAGGTTTAAAGACCCAAAAAAAGCCCCGCAAAAACGAGTCATTAGTATGAGGTCGTGAGAATTTCGACCCGCGGGGATTACGCCTGTCGCGCATTGCTCTCACTGAGTTTGCATGCCGACGAAGATGGACCGACGTCGGTGCGCGACATCGCCGAACGTACCGCCCTGCCCCAACCATATTTGGAGCAAATTCTTCTTGCGCTGAAAGGTGCTGGCTTGGTCAAATCGAAGCGGGGTGTCGGCGGTGGATATATTTTGGCCAAATCTGCTGGCGACATTCGACTCTCTGAAATCATTTCGGCAGTTGACGGACCAATTTCGGTTGGTGATTTCGGTGAACCGCACAAAGACGGTGCATGCGACCACGATGGTCAATGCGTCTTGCTCGCAGTCTGGAATCTTGCCAGCGAGCACATGCGTGAACATTTGGCGAAATACACACTCGAAGAAATCGCTGCAATCTCAAATGGTGAAGCCGCTTGGCCTTCACCAAAGAAATAACCAGACGAATTAGCCTGATGTTGGCCAAAAAATAACTAATCGACTCTTTGCGAACACTTCGCCAAGACTGTTGCGAAGTCTTGCGGCAAGTCGACTGAAAACTTCATTTCTTGGCCCGTGACGGGATGTGCGAATTGCAGGCTTGCCGCATGAAGCATCGGCCGAGGTGACGAGAGCACACTTCGCGCGCCTCCGTAAACGACATCACCGACAACACTGTGGCCAAGAGTCGCGAGATGAACGCGGATCTGATGTGTTCGACCGGTTTCAAGTCCGCATTCGATCAGCGAGCAGTCAACCGGAACATTGAATGCCTGACGAACTTCGTAGGTGGTTCTTGCAACTTTGCCGTCGCTAAGCACGGCCATTTTTGTCGGATCGCGCTGGTCTCTGCCGAGTGGGGCGTCGATTACACCAGTTATTGCGCTCATGTGGCCCCACACCAGAGCAAGATAACGACGAGTAACGACACGACGCGACAACGCATCGACCAACGCCTCGTAAGCACGAGAAGTTCGAGCCATCATCATCAAACCGGTCGTGCCTGCATCTAATCGATGAACGACACCAGGACGAAACGGATCGCCGACGCTTCCAATTTCGGGATACTTTGCCAAAATAGCGTTGACAAGAGTGCCCGTCGGGTTGCCCGCACCTGGATGCACGACAATACCTGCATGTTTGTTGATGACCAGTATGTCGTCATCTTCGTAGACGATTTCAACAGCGACATTTGACTCTGGCTGTGGCAGTTGCTTTTTAGGCAACAGCGTGAGATCGACTTTCAAATGCTGACCTTCGGTAACTTTGATTTTTCCAACTTTGACTGCATACCCATCTAATGTGACTGCGCCAGCATCGACCAACTCCGCAGCGGCAGCACGCGGTATATCAGCTACGAGTGAAACTATTCGATCGACCCTTTGACCAGCCAACGCCGCGGGTACGTGTTCGTCGATAATTCGCAATTCAGGTTCGTCATTAAAAGACTTTTCGTCGCTCATAGAAGCGACCTTGACCGCGAAGCAAGCACCGAAGACATGATCAACATCGCCGCACCGATAGTGACTGCCGAATCGGCAATATTAAAAACTGGGAACCATTGCAAGTCGATAAAGTCAACCACCGAACCTGCCAACCACTTATCACCGCGAAACAAGCGATCGACGACGTTACCCAGTGCCCCACCGACAAGCAGCGCCGTACCGACGATGGCAAGTGGCGATGATGCGCGTCGCAAACTGAGCCACAACCAAATTGCAACAGCGATTGCCAACAAACCTATTAGTCGACCAGCACCCTGGCCCTGCGAAAATGCCATGCCAGAATTGAAAACCAAATTAAAGCGCAAAGTCCAAAAAAGATCAATGATTCGACCTTCGCTTAGCGAATTGAGAGCCCAACTTTTAGTCGCCTGATCGGCAGCCACAACAACTAAAACAATGAGTTTCGGCGTCAATCTCGAATCTCTAGTAAGAATTAATGCCACCCGCACGCTCGACAACTAATTCGGTTGTCCACGGAATCGCCTTAAGTCGCTCGCGCGGAATTGGCAATCCTGAACGGGCCGAATAACCGTAATCACCAGTTTCTAATCTTTTGAGTGCGTCGTCGATCTCTTCGACCGTTTGACGTGCCGATGCCGAGAGTGTCAGGTCGCGTTCACGTTCGACGACCATCGTGTCACCTTCGCCACCCTCGTCGTCAAACTGCACATCACCCATCTCTGAGTTCTCGACAATCGCATTTGCTTCGCTTTCAAGTTGATCAGCCTGACCAAGCAGATTGCGACGCTCAGCAATCAAAAGGTCACGCTGAGAAATCAAAAACTCGATATTGAATTCTTTGGTCGGCGTTATGCCATCTTGCATTACACCCTTGATGATTGGCGGCTTCGGTGGCGCTACTGGTTTGCGATTCGCCTCGATCTCAGCCAAACGTGCGGCTTCGCGAGCAGCGATCTTTGCCGCCTTGGCTGCTTCGCGAGCCTGTTTTTCTTCTTGGCGCTGTTTTTCTTTTGCGAGTTTCAACGCCAGTCGTTCGGCAATTTGTTGCGCTTTGAGTTTTGCTCGTTCTTTGGCGATGCGCTGCGCCTCTTTTTGCTTCTCTTTTTGCTGACGCTTGCGTTCAGCAAGAGCCTTGCGCTTGTCGAGCTCTTTTTGTTTCTTTATCGCCTTGACTAGTGCGAGCTTTTTCTTCAACTCGAGTTTCTTTTTGAGCTCAACCTTCTTTTTCAACTCGAGCTTCTTTTTGAGCTCAACCTTCTTTTTCAACTCGAGCTTCTTTTTGAGCTCAACTTTCTTCTTCAATTCAAGTTTCTTTTTGAGCTCAAGTTTCTTTTTCAATTCAAGTTTCTTTTTGAGCTCAAGTTTCTTTTTCAACTCGAGCTTCTTCTTCAATTCGAGTTTTTTGCGCAGAACTAGCTTCTTTTTAAGCTCAAACTTCTTGCGGGCCGCAAGTTTCTTTTTAGCCATTGCCTGCTTTTTTTTCTTAGCAGATGCCATTTTCACCTCTCGAGTGATTCGATTTTGAAACGCACTAATTTGACCGCGCTACGATACCGCATTTAACGCCACAAACACCGCGACACCGTCTAAATCGGCGTTCGGCGACTGTTTATCTGACAATGTGCTCACTTCTATATTGATTGCTAATGTCTCTGCCTTGATCGTCTCGTGGTGGGTCGAAATCTGCTGACAGAGTTCGGCTGGCAAGCCAAGTTGCAATTCAATGCGGTCTGACACGTCAAGATTGGCCTCGCGGCGCTGTTGTTGAACCAAGCGAATTACGTCACGCGCAACACCTTCGGCTTCGAGCTCTGCTGTCAGTTCAATGTCAAGCACAATCACGCCTGCTGAATCACCCAGTGCGGCGCTTGCACCCGAAGCTTTCGGCACCAATTTAAGTTGGTATTCGCCAGGGTTCAGATCGATACCACCAACGGTAACCACATCGCCCTGGCGTGTCCATTCACCTTTCTTCACGGCTTTGATCACCGCCTGAGTATTTGCGCCGAGACGCGGACCAACGACGCTTGGAACCACTTGCAACTCAAACTCGGCGACCGACGAAACATCATCCGAAAAAGTGATAGAGCGAACATTCACCTCGTCTTTGATGATGTCTTCAAATGCTTTGAGCGCAGCAGAGTTTTGTGTGGCAACAGTCAGACTGGCCAAAGGCTGTCGCACTCTTCGACCGTGCGCTTTGCGAAGCGACAAGGTCGTCGAACAAACATCGCGAACGCGATCCATCGAGGCAACCAGCTTTTCGTCAAAGCGCAAACCATCGTTGGTCGGCCAAGATTGCAAATGGACACTTCGCTCACCACTCAAGCCGCGAAAAATTTGCTCAGAAACAAGCGGCAAAACCGGTGCCGCGATTCGCGTCAAATAATGAAGCACCGTGTGAAGCGTGTTGATTGCCGCGACATCACCTTTCCAGAAGCGATCACGACTGCGGCGGATATACCAGTTGGTCAAGGCATCTAAAAATATGCGAATCTCGGCACACGCGGCAAA